>JAITAM010000235.1 GCA_031284085.1 Spirochaetaceae bacterium | reverse complement strand
AAGTCGTTTAGAAGCCATCAAGGGAAAGCCTAAAGGCTAAGGCCTGAAAAGTAAAGTGGGCATGAGTAAAGCAACCCCGTAGTGCATGGGTTGGCACATACTCAAGCCCATGCGCTGCTCGTTCTAACACTCACTCAGAAGCTATTACAGCGAAGTTATATCTAGGTCTGACCTGTCCCACTTTCCAAGAGATGCGGTACTCTCCGCCGACAGGCACGGCCTGCCCCAAACTTCGGCGCTGGTATCAAGGGCGGGCGGACGACTCTCCGTCTGCAAGCAGAACCGGAGGTCTGACCCCTTCCCATGCACGGCCTGTTCTAACCTTTCGGTGTTGTATCAAGTGGCGGCGCACAGCTTTTTGCCTGATAGAATATGAGGCAGGTCAGACCTCAAACTGCTTCTATCTAAGATGCGGGAGTCTTTATCTGTTAACTTGCCCCAATATCCGTCCGATACCCTATTCCAGCAAAATTAACCGCACTAAGTCCGCTATACGCTTTCTCACGAGCGCTCTCGGAATTACTACCTAGCGCAGAAACAGCACAGACTCGACCGCCATTTGTATACAAGCTGCCATTCTGGGCCGATGTCCCCGCCGTAAATACTACGGCGCCGCTTTGTGCAAGCTTTTCTTTATCAATCGTAATAAAATCCCCTCTCCGATAAGCCTTCGGGTATCCGGATGCAACTGCAACCACAGTACAGGCAGCGCCAGCTTTCCACACCAAAGGGAAGCCTGCAAGCGAACCGTCAAGTATAGCAGAACAGAGCGGTACCATATCCGACTCAAGCAAGGGAATTACGGTTTGCGTTTCCGGGTCGCCAAGCCGCACGTTATATTCTAAGAGGTAGGAGCGGCTGTCTTGTATTATTAGGCCAAAAAAGATGAAGCCCCTGTAATCCATGCCCTCTTGTTCCATGCCGTGCAGTGTCGGCTCCAGAATGGCACGCTGAAAGTCATCTTGAATAGCTTGTGAGAAATCCGGCAGCGGCGCTATTGCGCCCATGCCGCCGGTATTTGGCCCTTGCCCGCCATCAAACCGGCGTTTATGGTCGCGAGCTGCAATAAAAGGAACGATGACCCCGTCTTTTCCCGGCGTGATACTGACAGCCGCCAGCACCGACACTTCTTTGCCGGAAAGAAAATCTTCTATAATAACTGTTTTTCCGGCGTCGCCTACTGCGCCTTCGCACATCAATGAAAAAAGCGCCGACTGGGCAGTGGATAAATCTTCAGCAACGATAACCCCTTTTCCGGCTGCAAGCCCATCAGCCTTAATTACTACTGATGAGTGTGTTGCCATGTAACTTTGGACATAGGAGCGTGCTTGTTCATAATCACAAAAACTCCGACCGGCTGCGGTCCTTACCCCAAACTTGTGCATAAATGTTTTGGCATAATCTTTGCTCGATTCCATTCTGCTCTCTCGTTGACCTGGGCCAACAACGGCAAGTCCT
This sequence comes from Spirochaetaceae bacterium, assembly GCA_031284085.1. Classification (GTDB taxonomy): domain Bacteria; phylum Spirochaetota; class Spirochaetia; order Treponematales; family Breznakiellaceae; genus BOBG01. Next base: position 4,680 of record JAITAM010000235.1, on the reverse strand, counting down.
GCGGCACGGAACCGGTCTACAATGCCCTGCGCAAGCGGCTCCTCAGGGCCGACAACCGTCAAATCAATACAATTACTCTGTGCAAAAGCCAAAGCTGCCTCGCCGGTAGTGCATTTCGGTAGATTTTCGCACTTTTGCTCTAATGCGGTCCCGCCGTTTCCGGGGGCAAGATAGACCTTTTTTACCTGTATCGACTGGGCTATTTTCCATGCAAGTGCGTGTTCTCTCCCTCCGGAGCCAATGATTAGTACCTTCACCAGTACAACCTCCAGCTTGCCGTGATACGCAGCAAAAGTTCCATATAAAAGTAATCTCCAAAAATAGTACACTCATCAACGCCGTTGTTTCCCGGCTTGCCATAGACACCATGAAGCAGAATACCATTTGATTCTCGAGCTGCCTTTGTCGTGTAGGATTGTGCTAGAGATGCCGCTATGTGTAATGCCGCGTTTTCAAAAATACGCCGCTGTGGATCGCCAACCGGTAGTGCAGCGCTCAAGACGAGCAAGCCGGACGCGCCGATGGCGCTTGCAGAACTATCTCGTTCTTCATCTCCCTGCGTAAAAACAAGGTCCCAATACGCAACAAGATCATCGGGAAGATGGTTGAGAAAATACTGTGCAAGCCCTCGTGCGCTTTCCAGTAAAGACGGCTCTTTTGTGTACCAATAGGCCAACGCATTCCCATAAATACCCCACGCCTGTCCCCGCGACCAACACGAATCATCGGAATACCCTTGAGCGGTCGTGCCTTTTAAGGGTGAGCCGGTCTCAGTGTCAAAGTAAAACGTGTGGTATGAAGACCAGTCATCACGAATGAGATACTTATTTGCCGTTACAATATGGCGGTCCGCCGCTTCCTTATAATAAGGGTTGCCGGTCTGCATGGATGCCCAATACAAAAGCGGCAGGTTCATCGCACAGTCAATGATAATTCGACCGCGCTGCGCCGGATCGTTTAAGTCGCCCCATGCTTGAATTATCCCCGCTTTTTCGTAATACCGGATCAAAAGCAGGTCCGCCGCTTTGAGAGCCATAATTTGTGCAGAGCAATTTCTCGTAAAATGGTAGGCGTTGACACAAGACAATGTGTACAAAAAGCCTAAATCATGCGTGTTGGTAGCGATGCGCTTATCCAAACGGGTACGAAAATCCGGCAGATACCTTTCTGCCGCATCACGAAATAGTTCATCACCGCTGCTGTGATAGGCAAGCCATAATAAACCGGTCCAAAATGACGATGTCCATTCGATATTTTGGACACGTGGATACACATTACGGACGCTTGCCGGAGACGGATATTCATCGCCGAAGAAGGCAATGTTCGACCTGATTTTATGCACCGCATAGTCAAGAGCTTCCTGCCAAAAAGAAGCGTCTTTTTCTGGTGGACATAAAAATCTCTTATAAAAAAGTAAGTTTTCCATAAAATTCCTCATATATCTTTGTTAAGGGTCTCTAAACTGAGAGTTTACATTTTGTATCTCTTGTAATGGCTTTGCACAGAACCCAAGCAGCTTCGCATCGGTCGGAAAATACTACTTTATCCATTACCGTGATGTTTGCTCTGAGACAAGCCGCAGCGCAAAGTCCGCACCGCCTACATTGCTCATTGATAGTGCAGCTTCCCTCTCTAAGCTCTCCGCAGCTCTCTTCTCTCTATGAGAAGAGCTTAGTTCTTTGCCCATTTCAAAGTTCATACCATTGCCTTAACATAGAGATTATAAGTCTATCTATTATTCTTGTCATTCGTTTTTTCATATCCGTTTAATGCCCCAAAAACGTTGAAACAGGCCGCGGCTGCCGGCCTGTAGGCAAAAAAGCCATACGCCGTTCCCGATACCAATACCGAAGCTAAACCCGCTGGCGGGTTGAAACAGCCTTGGGCTGTTTCAAATAAGAGAGATATCCCGATCTTTTAGCGGCAGTTTATCTAAACTATCCTGTAAAGGAATACCGCTACGCGGATCAACAGCATCCGGTATGAGTTCCAGCAAGGGAACTAAAGCAAAGGCGCGCTCGTGAAGTCGTGGGTGGGGTATTTCTAGCGCCGGCTTCTCGCAGACAACACGCCGACCGAAAAGCAGTATGTCTATGTCTAATGTGCGCTCACCATAACGCCGTTCATGGGAACGATCCCGACCAAATGACACTTCAAGGCGGTGAATGGTATTCAGGAGCATGGCAGGGCTTTGCGCATACAAGCCGGTAACCGCGGTGTTGAGAAAGCATTCCTGATCAAGCACATAAAGTGGAGCAGTTTTATACAAAGATGCTTGGCGCATACCGCCTAAGATACTATCCAATTCGGCGACCGCCTCACGCAGGATACGCGGCGAGTCCCCTTTATTTGAACCAAGTCCAAGAACAACTAATTCTGCCTTATATTCAAGCATGGAGTAGCCTCAAAAATTCCTTTCGGCTTATTGCTGTAGCGCCTAAACTTTCTAAATGAACAGTCGGTACTTGGCAGTCAATAAACCGTATTCCTTCAGAGAAAAGCTTTTGGGCAAAGGCTAAAAATGCGGCTTTGGAGGCATTGCTTTCTTTGGCAAACATGGACTCGCCATAAAAAACACTGCCGATCCGCACTCCATAACAGCCGCCTACCAACACGCCGTCCCGATAACTTCCCGTACAGTGCGCATAACCGAGCCGGAATAATTCGCAGTAAGCTGCAATCATGTCCTTGGTAATCCATGTTCCCTCTTGATCGTGTCTTAGAATCTGTGCGCAGTTCGTAATTACCGTGATAAAATCCCGATCGAAAGCAATATCAAACACTTTTTTTTTGAAGACTTTCTTCATAGAAGTGGAAATATGAAGCTGTTCGGGGAATAGAACAAAACGAGGATCCGGCGACTGCCAGAGTATGGGATCATCTTCGTTATACCAAGGGAAAATACCTTGCTCGTAAGCAGAAAGTAGCATACCCGGCGAAAGGTTGCCGCCGACGGCAACAATATCTCCTGACGCTTTCTGTGGCGAAGGAAAATGGTAGCGTTGCGTTTCGTCAAGATACGGAAAGTCCGGATCAGGACCGGAATGGTAAATTTTAGGCATCGTTTAACCTCATAAACATTAGTTTCGTGCAAGATATGTGCCGGTCCCGTCAAGCCCAATCTGCTGCACTGATCTCTCTCACTATGACCATTGCGAGTAGAAAGTATCGCCCAAAAATAACCTAACCGGCCGGGACCCGAGCCGTCTACTGCGGCGAAGCATAAACAAACCTGTTATGTACAGGTTTGCCTTTTCTCGTTATTTTTGAATTATTTTTTACAGCTTTAAGCATGTGTCAAATGTAAGTCTAATTTCTACCGTTTTATTATCAGAATATATTAAATACCTCCAGTGTTGTGTATTTGCGGCAGAAGGTGCTTTCCGAGCCATATTAAATGCCGTTCTTAATGCATCCGGCAATGATATTTCTTTTATGCCATTTAGCAATAAGTCATCAAGCGGCTTCCATTTAAAGCTTATAAATGAAGATGTAATTCTGTCTTTTGCGCGTATCCCATCTGATTTAAAATAGCCTAATGGACTAACGCATACAGCGTGAACACCATCAACCTTGCCTTTTCCATATCCAAACCGCGGCCTATTCGCACCTTTTATATTATCAATATCAGGTACAAGCTGTTCAATTTCATCCAAAAAATAATGTCCAAACCAACAATTTGAAACGCCTAGTCCTTGTGCATATAAAAGCACTAATTGCCCCACAAAACCAACTGCCGTTACATTATAAAAATTACTTGTATCCGTTATAAATGCGACGGCATCTTCAGGAGGTTTTTTAAGGTTGTTCGCCAATGAGTGATTTTCCCGTGTTTTAAAAAACACAATTTTAACCTCGTTTGAAAATGGCAGTTTAACTGTTGGCACAAAATCCTGAATCTTTTTTATAGTTTCTAAGGAAAGAGCAGTACGTTCATAACTACGCACTGAACGCCTTGAATCAATTGCATTTCCCCAAAAATCTTTGTTTTCACTGAAAATATTCATAACACCACCTCTTAATATATCGTATTCAATTATTTTAATATTATCAAGTTTTTTTGAATATTTTGTAAAAAATTTGGTTAGTCATTTAATGTCTCATTTCCCAGTTTCTTTTCATAATATACAATATCCATCCTTTCATTTATTTTTTCCACCTTTCCAGTCTTTCTATAACCCATTTTTTCATATAAATGACAATTCCCTTGCTACGGTCCAACCTTGCATAAATTTCCTTCTTTATACCTTCTAATCCGTATTCCTCCGACAGAATTGTCATTTGATTTTATAATGTAATAATCCGTTATGGTTTCTTTTAACCGTCCTATTGTCTTTTCAATTTTTTCATTTCCCGGGTTAGAACCAAAATCTTGATATTTTTCCAATAATGGTCTAAATGTAATTATTTGCATTTGGTGTATTTCCTTTGCATTTTCAATGTCTGTCTTAACTAATTTTATTTTCATATCCCGTTCCTTTATATAATTTGAAAAAAAGCATCTGTCACATTATATTAAAATGTTTATTTTGTCAATAATGTTTTATTCACCCTGCTTCGCCTAAGGTTCCGGCTGTATGTGGCAGTTTGACAGCCCGAATAGAAAAATGCGTAGCATTTTTAGGGCGGACAACTGGTGCCGGAGCAACGGCGTGGGAATGAAGCAAAGCGGAATGACCT
>JAITAM010000161.1 GCA_031284085.1 Spirochaetaceae bacterium | reverse complement strand
TATCAGGCAAAAAGCCGTACTCTATCCCCGATACAACAATCTTTGAAACACGCTGGCCTGTATTGAAGCAAAATGCGAATTAATGCCGTATATATCGTACTATGCGTGTGAATAGAATTATCAGCTTTATCCATGAATACCTTTTTCCGGCACGGTGCGCCATTTGTCAAACCGTGCTTTTGGATATTGACGAGGCTGTCTTTGGTTTGTGTGCCGATTGCGCCTCGCTCTTTGCAATACCTACGCAGAAGCGGTGCGCCTTGTGCGGACGATTCCTTGCTTCAGAACAGACGTATTGCGCAGAATGTCGGAATGAAAAAACGCCCCACAGTTTTGACAGAGTTATCTGTCTGTATCCATACACCGGTCGCTATCGACAGCTATTAACCGCCTATAAGTTTGGAGAAAAGGTTGCGGTGGGAAACTTTCTTGCACAGAAAATAATAGAGGCATCTGCTTTGTTCCCTGAGCCTTTGGCAAAGCCGTTTTTAGTGCCGGTTCCGCCGCGTCAGGGGAAGATAAAAGGGTGCGGCTGGGATCAGGTGGAATATCTTGCACATTCTCTTGAAAGAGAGCGCCGGTATGGTGCGGCGGCTGTCCCGCCGGTGAAAAGGTGCCTCAAACGCCTTCTTTCGCAGACACAAAAACATCTGAACAGCCGGCAGCGAAAGGCAAATCTTGCGGGGCGTATTTTGTGTACCGCAGCGGCGCCGCAGCAGGCGATCTTATTTGATGATGTGTATACAACCGGCTCTACTATGGAGAGTTGTGCGGCGGCGCTCAAAAAAGGCGGTGCGGATCAAGTGTATGGGATTTGTCTATTCCATACGGAACTTAAAGAAAATACATGAACCGCAAAAGTGCTTTGTAGTAGCACTTTTTTAGAGCTTGGTATATGCTGTATTTGATTAGTATTATAAAATCGAGAAATAGTTCTAGATACTATATAAGGAGCAGAGAATGTTTAACAATGAAAAAAAGCCAGAAAAGCCGGAAAAGCCGGTTAAAATCGACGAGAATCACGGTAAAATACGACCGTTTACTTTGATTTTTCTTCTTACTATTGTGGTCGTAGGTATTGTTTATTTTTTCCGCAACGATTCTCGTAACGTTCAGGAAATAAGCTATTCAAACTTTACTAATCATATTGAACGTAATGAAGTGAGTTCGGTGCGGATTCTTGATAACTCTACTATAGAAGGTGTATTGCAGCAACGATCCGGAACCCAGATACGCTTTAAGACGCTTATCCCTTATCAAGACCCGGAGTTGCTGGCTTTGCTGCGGAGCAAAAATGTCGTTATATCGGGCGGGACAAGCGGTTTTAGCTTCATGCGCCTCCTCATAGACCTCCTGCCTTGGATTATAATCTTTGCCTTCATCTTTTTCACAATGCGTAATATACAGGGGCCGAATAACAAGGCGCTTCAGTTTGGAAAGAGCCGTGCGCGCCGCTACTCTGAAGAAGGGAAAAAAGTAACCTTCGCCGATGTAGCAGGCCAGAAAGATGCAAAATACGAGCTTGAAGAAGTCGTTGCTTTTTTGAAAAGCCCGCAGAAGTTCACCAAGATGGGAGCTAGAATTCCCAAAGGCGTATTGCTTGTTGGTATGCCGGGCACTGGAAAGACCTTGATGGCGCGGGCGGTTGCCGGTGAGGCAGGCGTTGCGTATTTTCATATGTCCGGTTCTGATTTTGTTGAGATGTTTGTCGGTGTCGGGGCAAGCCGGGTGCGTGATTTGTTTGAGCAGGGGCGCAAGAATGCGCCTTGTATTATTTTCATTGATGAACTTGATGCGGTCGGACGAACTCGTGGCGCAGGCTATGGCGGAGGGCATGACGAGCGTGAGCAGACTTTGAATCAATTATTAGTCGAGATGGACGGCTTTGATTCCAAAGACGGGGTAATTATACTGGCGGCGACTAACCGGCCTGATGTTTTAGACCCTGCTCTCTTGCGACCGGGGCGCTTTGATAGGCAGGTTGTTGTGGCAATGCCGGATATTAAAGAGCGTGAAGACATTCTGAAAATCCATGCCGAGAAGATTCCGCTTGCACAGAACGTTGATTTGACACGAGTTGCCCGTGCTACACCGGGTATGAGCGGCGCCGATATTGCCAATCTAGTCAATGAGGCGGCTTTATACGCTGCGCGGCATGATAAATCTAGGGTGGAAAGCTCTGATTTTGAAGAAGCTCGTGATAAGATACTGATGGGCGTTGCTCGAAAAACTTTGGTTATCTCTGATAGAGAACGGCGTATGACCGCGGTGCATGAAGCAGGACACGCTTTGCTCCACTATTTTTTGCCTAATGCCGATCCCTTGCACAAGGTAACGATTGTCCCGCACGGCAGAACGCTTGGTATGGCTATGTCTCTACCGGAAGAGGACAGCTATAGCCGAACAAAGAGTTGGATAGAGGATCGGATCGTGATCTGTTACGGCGGCTGGGTGGCGGAGCAGATATTTTATGGCGAGACTACTACCGGCACAAAGCAAGATATTCAGCAGGCTACCGACATGGCGCGGCACATGGTCTGTGAATGGGGCATGGCGGACGAGTTGGGACCGGTATCTTATGGACAAGAAGAAGAGCCTATCTTTATCGGTAAGGAAATTGCCCGACATAAAGATTATTCTGAAGACACAGCTTTGCGTATAGATTTGGCGGTTAAGAAGATACTTGATACGGCAAAGACATCGGCGGAAAGCATTTTACAGGAACAAAAAGGAAAGTTGGAGACCTTGACGAATGCGCTCATAGCGCAAGAAACATTGATTGATGAAGAAATACGTGAATTGTTAAGACTACCGGCACGGAAAAGCATGGCATTCTAAGCTAATCAGCGCAGGCTAGCTCTGCTCAAAGCTTCGGCAGACGAATACGGCGCGGGCTAGCCTATTTCCAATAAACTCTGAAAGAAGCATAACCCGCACAGAACCTTACGCCGACCTTGTGTCCTTTATCCTATATCTACCAACGTTGCAAAATAATCCTCTACTGTCTCAGGACGGCGAATCTGAACAACAGAGCCGTCCTGTCGTAAAAGTAATTCACCGCACCTGAGTTTACCATTGTAGTTAAAGCCCATTGCTCGACCGTGAGCGCCGGCATCGTGAATGATCACAAAATCGCCGCGCTCAATCACAGGCAAATTCCTTTGAATAGCGAATTTGTCATTGTTTTCACACAGACTACCAACAAGATCGTAAACTTCTGTCTGCGGCGCATCTTCTTTGCCGGCAATGGTAATATGGTGATAAGCACCGTAAAGGCCGGGGCGCATTAAATCAGCCATACACGCATCAAGACCGATGTAACGCCTAAAAATATTCTTGTGGTGAATTGCCCGCGCTACAAGCCAGCCGTAGGGGCCGGTAATGACGCGCCCCCACTCGGTATGTATTCCCAAAGGATCAAGACCTTCAGGCACGATGATCGTATCGTACGCGTTGCGAATACCGGCAGCAAGCTGCTCATAATCTACAGCCTGCTGATCCGGACGGTAAGGAATACCAATACCGCCGCCAAGATTGACAAATTCGAGCCTGATACCAGTCTTTTCTTTTATTTCTGCGGCTAGAGTAAAAAGAAGCCGGGCGGTCTCTATATGATAATCAAGACGCAGCTCGTTAGAGGCAACCATAGTATGCACGGCAAAGCGGCGTGCGCCCTTGTCCCTAAGTCGAACCAAGCCTTGAATGAGTTGATCGTGGGTAAAACCATACTTTGCTTCCAAAGGCGTGCCTATGATGGAGTTTCCCGTTTTGAGAGGACCCGGGTTATACCGGCACGAGACAATCTCAGGAATACCGGCGTGTTCTTCCAGAAAATCAATATGAGACTCGTCATCCAGATTGATAATTGCTCCCAATTTTCGGGCTGCCACGTATTCGGCTGCCGGCGTTTCATTGGAAGTAAACATCGCCTGTTCGCCTCGTATACCGGCACGCTCTGCAAGGATGAGTTCAGCCAAAGAAGAGCAGTCTGCGCCGAAGCCTTCCGATGCAAGAATACGGAGGATGGCGGGATTGGGTAAGGCTTTTACGGCAAAATGCTGCACAAAGGCCGGAACTTGCGAAAACGCCGCTTTGATAGACTGGGCATTCAAACGGATTGCACTCTCATCATATATATAAAACGGTGTAGGATAGCGTTCCGCCACTGCTTCCAGTTGCGGCTTTGTGAACGGAAATGTCTTCATAAGTAACTCCTTTTTGGTCATCTTATGATAGTAGTATTTTACACAGAGTTCAATACAGCCGCAGGCTGTTTCAACAGGCCAGCCTGTTTCAAAGGTTGTTGCACGCCAGCGTGTTTCTAAGTTCTCGGCGCTGTATCCAAAGCGGAGTACGGCTTCTTACCTGCAAGAAATAAGCACAGCCAGCAAGACAGAGAGTGGATTAGTCTCTCCTTACCCTCTATAATAAGAGAGTAAGACTCGCCCTTGTGAGCGGGTAAAGGGGGTCAGACCTCCGATGATTATATAGTATGGTCAGACCTCCGATGATTATATAGTATAGTAAAGAGGGAAAGGAGTTTAAGATGAAGAAAGGTGCTTTGATTTCGTTGTTTCTTGTGCTGGTGGTTTCTATTGCCGCTCAGCAGAAATACGCGTTGGTTATCGGCAACGGTGCATAAGAACCTTACACGCCTGAATAATCCGGTGAACAATGCGAACGACATGACGACCGTCTTGAAGGAACTCGGCTTCACGGTCGATACGCTGCTCAACACCAGCCGAGTGCAGATGGAAGAAGCGATTGAACGCTTCAGAAATTGGCTCTCCGTGTCAAAAAACAGCTACAGCTTTCTGTTCTATGCGGGTCATGGCGTTCAGTCCGGCAGCGTAAACTACCTTATGCCGATGGATGCGGACATGCAGCAGGCTATAGTTTTACCGTGCGCAATACTGCGGCCTTTGCACAGGCGGTTGCGGCCATCAACAACGACAAAGCGGGCGGCGCTTATACCATTACTCTGAACGGCAATTTGGTAAGCGATCTCGTTGTCTTTGCCGGCGATGTGCGAAAGACCATCACCCTTAAAGGAGACGGAACAACACGCGCCATTGCAAACAACGGTAACGAGGCACTGTTTACCGTATCGGCAGGCATAACGCTGATACGGTAAAACGGCGTTACCCTCAACGGCAACGATAAAGCAGCGTCGCTTGTAAGAGGTTTAGTCTGCGCATGTATGCGCTAAGCCGTAGGCTTATTGAGATGCAGGGAACGCATGAAACCTTCCCTGCATCTCTTCATTTATAGACAAAGCATAGTCGGAAGTCTGACCCTTTGGGCAGGAGGTCTGGCACATGGGCGAGTGTGTGCCTGCATTATTATCACTGTCGGTGATGCGCCCGTATACAAGGCAGGTATACGCCCGTATGATCCTGTGGTTTCAGCAGAGAAGAGGCAGCTTCCTTGAGAAGGAGAGAGGTAGACCTCAGGGGGCGAGCTTGGTAGGCTTGGGAAGACAGTTTCCCTCGAGTAGTAAGCGTGTCGTCAATATCCGTCAACACAAAACGTATAGCGCCGGCTTCGTCCTTAGTCATTTCCGTAATGCTTTTCATG
>JAITAM010000158.1 GCA_031284085.1 Spirochaetaceae bacterium | reverse complement strand
GCTACCGTCTAGATTTTCAGTGCCACCGTCAGGCTTTTTGACCCACCGTCTAGATTTTCAATGCCACAATCTGGATTTCTAGAGCAGCTGTCCAGATTTTCAAGGCAATCGTCTAGATTTTTAACACTGCCGTCTGGATTTCTAACATCACCGTCTAGATTTTTGACACCGCCGTCTAGATTTTCAAGGCAAAATCCCAGACGCCTGACTGCACCAACGGAGAGTTACACATTCATTCTTGATATAATATTGGAATTTAGAGACAGGTTTTATTTGCGGCTTGTAGGTAAAAAGCCGCAAATCATTTTTGATATAATGCCGCAGTTTAGGTCTGCGCCTGAATCTCTCTTCCCGCCTCTTACAGATAAAGAGCTGCGCATTTGCCTTTGATACGCCGCAGAAACCTTAGAGCAGGCCATGCTTGAATCTACTCTCACGCCTCTTACAGATAAAGAGCTGTGCATTTGCCTTTAGTAGGGTGCAAAAACGCTAGAGCAGGCCGTGCCTGAATCTCATTTTCCGTCTCTTACAGATAAAGAGCTGTGCATTTGCCTTTGATATGCCACAGAAACCTTAAAGCAGGCCATGTCTGAATCTACTCTCCCGCCTCTTACAGATAAGAAGCTGCGCATCTGCCTTTGATACGCCGCAGAAATCTTAGAGCAGACTGATATACCGTCTCTTCTCCCGCCTCTTACAGATAAAGAGCTGTGCATCTGCCTTTGATAGGGCGCAGAAACGCTAGAACAGGCCATGCCTGAATCTTCTTTTCCGCTTCTTACAGATAAAAAGCCGCATATCTGCCTTTGATATAATATTGAAAACTTTGAAAGGGACTAGCTTGAAGAAAGGATTAGAAAGATAATTTGTTTTCTATATGTTTGGCGGTCTGGGCTTCTCTCGTTTTATTCTCCAAAATACCCCACACAGCCACCAAGTTGTTGTACGCCAAGGCGTCCTCAGCCCAGCCTTTGCGGTTGCATATCTGGTAAATGCGGTAGGCAAGCACTTTCACCCGCTCGGCCGTCTCAGACGGCAGTTTGGCCATGAGCGCAGCACACCGTTCAAGGCCGCCCGCATCAGCAAGCGCACGACAAAGATGCACGACAACCGCCCAAGCCATGCTTCCATTGTTTTCAGCCTTCAAAAATACGCCAAAATCAAGCCCGCCGTGCCGCATAAGCCGAACCTTCCCGCGGCCGGCTTGCAGGACAGCGGCGCCTTTTAACTTTTGCTCATCCGCCATGCGGGCGCGCATAAGCGTATTCGCATCGCCGTACGGGCCTTCCTGAAAACCGTACTGCTCAAACCAAGAAACGCAGAATTGACTTTCACCGTCGAGGCTGCCCGTCTGCTCGCCGAGCAGAACATCAAGCTCTTTGTTTATCAAAATCAGCGCTTGGCGCACCGTAAGAGGGGAGCCGTCGGCCTCCAAAACCTCTTTGTACTTTGAAAAGGCGGCAATGCCCGGACCAATGGAGGCTTGCGCAAGGTCTACCGGCGCTATGTTGCCGGACTGGAGGTCGTGCAGGCCGGTTTTTAGGGTTTCCCGCAGTTCCGCAAGAAAGGCGCGGCGGGAACTTGCGGCGGCGTCATCAGCACGAGGGCGGCAGACTATGGCAATGGAGGAAGCGAGGGCGTTGGAAGCTATGTCTTGTGTTCTCCCCGGTCTTTCCGTCCGCAAAGGCCACGTGCCGGTAATGGAAAACCCCGCTTTGATGAGCGCCTGAAGCATGGTTTCCCAGCCTGAGGAGGGTATTTCGGTTTTGTTTTCAGTTTGTTTGTAGGCATAATACACGGTAAGCGGATAATCCTGCGACACGGCTTCGCGCATACGCTTGAATGTCTGCAACATACCGCTTTCAAAGAAAGCTTTTGCCTTTTCTTTATCGCCGTTAAACCGGTATGAAGCGGCAATCAGTTCTTCAGTCTTGGGGACAAGCATGGTGGAGAAAAGTTTCGGGTATACCTTGTGCAACGAGCGGCGCAGCCAGATGTAAAAGAAGTCGGACAAGTCGGCGTAACCGATATTGTCGTAATACGGCGGGTCGGTGGAGATTACTATTGAATTGTGGGAGATTTTGGCTGCATCTTGTTGGTAGGCAAAGCCTTTTGTATGTGCTACAGAATATTTGATACATTTATAGACCCAGTCGAGGCAGTTATTCCAAGAACCTGATGAATCGCTAAATGGATTTGCTTCGGCAAACCCCCAGACCATTGACAAAGCCTGCCTTGTAAACACGTGTGAAACAAAGCCGCTTGAAGAAACCCATGTTGCGAATGAGCTATTCATATCCGCTGCTTTACTAACAGCGCAGGCCAAATACACTCCCACCGCTTCAGAATACGCCTTCGCGCCGCTGCCGCCCTCATCCAATCTGCGTTCATCCACAGAACCCTCAGCTGCCAGCCTTGCATCTTTCTCAATTTCGGCAATCGCTTCGCCCACAAGATCGCTAAGTGTGGTAAGGGCTGTAAGCTGGCGGGAAGTAAAGAGGCTTGCGTATTTTGTCATCCCATACAACTGGACTGAGAAGCCCAACGCTTTGTCGGGTATATTCCCCGCAGGGAAATCTTTTGGTTTCGGCACGTCCGCCGCCTTTATATGAGCGTCATTCGGTGGAAAATAGGCGCGTCCTTCCGCGCCTTCCGCCACAATAGCCATGAGCTGTGCGCCCATGCGGCCGGCTTTCCCTTCATTACGGATGTACCGCAAGGAAACAGGCGCGCCGCAGCAGGCGCAGCGTGCGCCATTCCGATTGACCGTTCCGGCGGGCGCTTCTTCTTTCCCATAATACACTTCAAACTGGACAGACTTTTTGTCGGCGCTTAGTTTCGGATTAACCCACGCTTCTTTCCCTTTCTTTTTCGATAGCCAATAATTATTTACCAGCGGCATTTGCGCGCCGCAGGCGGGGTTTGGACAAGACACCGTCCGCGCCCAGAGCCACGCAATGACTGCAGCTTCATAAGCTTTATCTGCCGGGATGGTTATCGTCGGGTAGAAATATCCTATTTTCTCGACCGCCTTTTTGCGCATCCATTCACCATAATAAAGCAAGTCTTCGGCAAGTCCTTGCGCTCCTTTCCAATCGGAATTCTTAGCGCCCATCTTTGCACGCATTTTTGGATTCACAGGAGGGCGGCCGGCAAACTTAGGTGGTATCTCGATAAGCGCCTTGTTGATAAGCACCGCCACGGGATTCAAGTCACTTGCGTGAGCTTCAAGCCCAAGCCGCTGCGCTTCAAGGGGTATCGAACCGCCGCCGGCAAAGGGATCAAGCACCAGAGGAAAGCTGCCATCGGTAGATTTGAGTATTTCTTCCCATGCTTCCCGATACAACCTCTCATCACGGATATTTTCCCATTTCACCAGCCTTTCAATGAGTACAAAGAGGCGCTGCCGTTCTTTGTCTTGCGCTTCTTCTGTGGGAAAAAGGTCGGGACAGCTTGAAGGATCATCCACCAATGATGCGAAAAGCACCGCCCGGCAAGCTGCCAGCGGTTTACGAGACCACCACAGGTGCAATGTGGAGGGATGCCCGTGGCGTATCGACTTTTCACGGGCGGCTTCTGCATTTATCGCTTCCAGCGGCAGCGCAACTTCGATGAGTTTTCTTTTCATGGGATATTCTCCTTGATACTAAAAGACTGCATATCGGCATAAAACTGCCCGAAACTAATCGGACACCGTGCTTTGATCATCATATTATGGTATTGTCTTGGCTTGAGGGCTGGTTTTTTTGATGGAAGTTTTGCAACAAAAGCTATGGAAATATGGCATATAAGAAAAATATGAAAGCATAGATAAGATGCGACCCGCTGTGGGCGTGCTGTGCAAAGGTTCTTATGCCCGCCCACGTTATTGTAAATAGCCGAAATGTCTAGAAACAGCTTGCTACTTCACCAGCCATCACAGCGTATGTGTAAGCGAATCGTGCGTGCTGTAATTGATCTTATCGTTCGACAGCATATCCGGTTGTATAGATATAAGGGCTAAGCTTGTGCGCCACCCCCGGCAAGGTTCGATACGGTTTGAACTTCAAGTACTTAAATGGATGAATATCAAGCGCATTCGGATACCAGCCGTCTATCTCATCAGTATCAACGATATTCAATGCCGGGCTGTAGTAAATAGGTATTATAGAGCCACGGTCCAACAATAATTTCTCTGCTTCTGCTAAAGTGGATAAACGCTGCTGTCCTTCTTCGGTCATGGAGCGTTCAATTAAGTTTTCGTAATCACTATCACTGTATTGAGCGTCGTTCAAGTTAGAATCTTGCCGCCACATTTGCAAAAATGTATAAGGATCGGCAAAATCACCTATCCATGTTGAAGAACCTACTGTGTAATCATTTTGCTTCATGGCATCAAAGTACTGTGCGTAGGGAGTTATGGTTATTCGCACCTTTACTCCCAATTTTTCTATCCATGCCGCAGCCATAATGGTAGCCACACGCGCCGCATCCGCAGCAGGACTGATCTTGATAACTAATTCCGGTAACCCTATACCATTAGGGTAGCCCGCTTCGGTCAAAAGCGCTTGCGCTTCTTCAACATTAGTAGTAGTGAGTCCATTAAGCTGAGGATAACCGGAAAGCGGGTAAATGAGAGTCGTGGCAGGCATATAGTAACCTTTCCGGATCTCGTCCCATGGCAAAACAAGCACCAAAGCACGCCGCACTCGGTAATCATTCCACGGCCTTTGCGCCGATCGAATATAATAATAATGAGTGGCAAAAAGAGGATTAACAATAATCCCAGAACGGTCGGTCAACGCATCAATGTCAACATCCCCGGCTATCCAGCGCGCCTCCCCAGTATTCCATAAAGCGGTAGCTTCCGTAGCATTCTCGATCAACCTAATGGTAAGTTTATTGAGCGCTACGCCGGCAATATCCCAATAATACGGGTTTTTCGTGAGGACTATACGATCAGCGTTCTTTTCAACAATGGTAAAAGGACCGTTGGTAACCGGCAAATGGCTAGACCAATCGGTTACATTAAGCATTGACGGGTGAATAGGACTGAATGAATGATGGCAGAGCATACTCGGAAAGAATGATGCCGGTGCGGTCAATCGAACTGTGAGAGTACGCCCCTCGGCATTGATACCAACCGACTGCGGATTACTCACCAAGCCAAGCCGGTACTGCCGCGCTCCCTCGATAATATCGAACAGGGATGAATACGGCGAATTACGGGTAGGGTCCAGCAGCGAAAGCCACGCGGCATGAAAATCTTCCGCCCTCACCGGATCGCCGTTTGCATACCGAGCATCGGAACGGATCGTAAAAGTCCACACTTTTTTGTCAGGAGACAATTCTGACCGAGCCGCTAATGCTCTCACCGGTTCCATAGTCACCGGATTGTATGAATACAACCCCTCATAAAGAGCGGTAAACAACTGCGCTTCATTGGCAAGATATGAGGCTCGAAAATCAAGCTCTACGTTGCCGGCAGAAAAAGTTACGGTCAATTCTTCCGGTACAGCAACTGTAGGTCTCGTTCTGCCATAATCCTGTTCTTGAGCAAGAAGCGGCACTACAAGAGCTAAAAAAAGCATCTCAAAACTATATTTCACGTTTTACTCCTCTTATTTCGTAAGTTTCATCAATCTACTTTCTTCTATTTGAGACTTGTAATCATGGTACTTCTGCTTTGCCTTGACAGCGGCGCTACAAGAGCTAAAAAAAAGCATCTCAAAACTATATTTCACGCTTTATTCCTCTTATTTCGTAAGTTTCATCAGTTTACTTTCTTCTGCTTGGGATTTGTAATCATGGTACTTCTGGTTTGCCTTGACAAAGGTATTCTTTATAGTAGCTAATTCAGGCTTTATACCTCGAATTTTAGAACGATCAACCGAATCAATGTTTGCTTTGAAATATTCATCAAGCGCCCCCAGTATTTTATGCAAGCCTTGAATATCTTTAATGTTTTTTTCAAGAAAAACAAGCAGCTTCTCATCCGGCATAGCTTCTAGCGTCTCTCGAGGATGAGAACGAGAAACGATCGACAGAAGATTTCTTGTTTTTTTTTCCATGTCGGCACAGAATAATGTAAAATTTATCTGCTCTCTAACGGTAATACCTTTAAGCTTGTCAACAAAATGCAGCTCATAAATGACAGCTTGCGGCTCTTTATTGAAGACTTCGTGAAAAAGACGCATCAGTTTAACAAAAATACTCACCCTCTTATGTTCCAGTAGCTGTTTATTGGTAGCGATCTTTACCGTTATTTCCCCAAGCGTGTTTGCCGCCGATGCAAGCACAAGTATCCCATCGACCAAAAACAGTTTCGGCGAGTCGTTTTCCTCTTTCTTTTTTTCCTCTTGAACCGGAGCAACAGTAAACTCAAGCGAACTAAGAACGGCTTCCTGCAGGGAAGCGCTATTGTGCGCATAGTCTTCTTTAAGAAGCTCTTCGATAAGATCAGGGTAAAACGGCTCGTTAGGAAGGACTTTTGCCATCAAACGCTTTATGTCTGCACTCGTGGGCTGGTTTTGTTCGGGCAGCTTATCGCCTAGCCCAAAACGGACATCGTACTTGTACAATTCTCTTCTGAAATCGCTGATTGTTTTAAGTGTATTGATAATTTCAACACTAGCCTTGTTCAGCGCCGTAACGGATTCTTGCATAATACGCTGCACCATACTATCCGTGCCTCTGCGTATCTGATTAGTGATCTCGGCGACCGCACGTGTCGTAGCGGAATCGGAGTCCGGCAGAAGCCGACACCAGTCAATATACTTAACAAGGGCAAGCACACGTTTTATCCGTTCAATAGTGAGAAATTCGACGTTTACCTGACAAAAATTAGCCAAAAAATCTATCTGATTATCGTATAACGAGAGTCGTACGCTCAGTTGCTCTGTTCTCTCCGTTTCGGGGAAACTATTTGCTTTAAGCGGAACTAAATCATTGACTCGAGATTCTTCTTTATATGGATCTTCGCTTATAAGCCCTTTCTTCAAATACAAAGCATACATCGCCGAAAATGATGAACGGAATGTGTGCAAAGCAGCATTCATCTTTTCAAGTAAAGATTGCTCTATCCAATCTCGGCGTGCATTAAGAGCAGTACTAAGCTTTTGTAAATATTCACCGTTCACAAGCGCCTCCTACAGTAAACAAACTATTATTTTAATATCAGTTAGAGTATGCAATGGAACAGTGATTTATGCAAGAGGGAAACGGTTTTACAAAGTCTCGGCGCCGCATACGACTCTAAAGCCTCCAAAGAGCGCCGCCTTTTTTCCAATCGGCTTTCCCCCAAAGCCAGACCGAAACCGAGCGTGTT
>JAITAM010000127.1 GCA_031284085.1 Spirochaetaceae bacterium | reverse complement strand
CTGCCGTTATATGTTCTTCAAAGACCCCATGTTTTCTAAGACGGTCTTACTAGAATCAAGTAAGAGTGCGGTTTCATTCCTGATCGTCAATATCAACTGGTTTATCGTGGTAAGCGCATCAATAACCTGCTTACCGTTGTCGCTTTCTCTTTCAACCGCCTGAGCGATGCTCCCATCTTCCTCTTTAACCGCATTTACCAGAGTGATGATCCTTTCAAACTGATTCTGAGCATTCACTGAAGAGGCGGCGGACTTATCAATCAAAGACTTGATATTGCTCAAACTCTGCTCTATATCCTTTGACTGAGTGCCGGCAGTCTGCGCAAGGTGGCGGATTTCTCCTGCCACAACGGCAAAGCCCCTCCCTATATCTCCCGCGTGTGCCGCCTCTATAGAGGCATTCATTCCCAGCACTTGGGTCTTTTGGTAAACGGATTCTATGATCTTACTGATGCGTATCAGCATATCCGACTGTTCAGCCATCTTTCCGGCAAGCTCTCCGATTTTGAGCATCTGGCCTTTCCCTTCCAATGACGATACATTCAGTTGAGTTACTGTTTGGGCGTTGCGCTTAACGTTTTCATTGACGGACTGTATCCTGTACACCATAGTCTCAATCGTGGAAGAAGATGCGTTTACATGAGAGACCGTTTCTGTGATCCGATCGAGCAGCGCATTGATACCATTGATATTGCCGTTTATCTCTTCAAAAACACGGTTGTATATCTTCTCAATGGCGCTCTTTAGTCTAGACTGGTAGCGTTCCTCATCTTTTTTACTTTGTTCCATAATATAGTACCAGCAATGCTCAGGCTTATTAAGCCCGTTGATAATGGCAACCGCCATCTGCTCGCAATTCTTGTAGCCGCAGCACCCGCAATCGAGAAAATCATTTTCAGTGTACTTGTGCAGCCGCTTGTAAGCAGAAGCAAACTCGTCTTTACTAGGCCTTCTGACTATCTCACGGAAGAGCGCCGAGCGATCAACATAAGAGCGGGTAAAAAGCCCTTCCTGCCAGTAACGAGCAAAGGTGCGCTCAAACTTCTTCTTTGAAAAGAAGGAGCGTTTGTACTGCGCCTGCACCTCACGGGAGCGTTTCTCAGTATTCATTTCGACTTCTTCTATATTACGGTCTTGGTTAATCGCTCCCGGTCCTCCGTTGCAGCCGAGCCTACAGTTCAAGCAATCGACTAAATAGCACGAAGGGCTATGCTCTTTAAGAAAGAACTTTAACTGGGCAAGGTACTGGTAGACTTCTGGAACGCCCTCCACTTTGCGGGTAAAATAGACGGCGTTCTTATCATACCGAGCAAAAGTTTGCATAAGGCCGCCCGGAGTAGAGAAATTAACCCCTCGTTCCGCAGGCGGGTTCTCGTAATTATAGTCGCCGTAATTCATCAAGTTGTCGCCTGTATCTTCTAGATGCCTTTTTATAGAAGCAAAGGTAACATTATAATCTCCTATACCGACTGAGTTAAATTCTCTACGCTTTGCATAGCACGGGGAGAAGGCTGCGATTTTGCAGTCGGCATACTGCGGATAGAACTTGCGGACGGCCTTCATAATATGCCCCATAGGGCTGTCGGCAGGCGCAAGGTACCCTATCAGTTCAGGGTGGTATAATTCAATAAATGAAACAAGGCTTGAGCAAGGCTGAGCTATGATGAGTTTGGGGTTCTGCTTTTTTTTATAGGCTACATAGGATTTAATTGTCAGTTCCGCACCGAAACTCACATCAAAGACTGCTTTTACGCCGAGCTTTTTAAGGAAGCCGTTAAATTTAAGATAATTGTTACCAAAGTTAGCAACAATAGCCGGAGCTACAACTGCAATGATGGGTTTGGCTGCTTTTATATCCTGCATGAAGGAGTCAAAATCATCAATGCCGACCCGCGCTCCATACTTGCATATACGAATACATTCGCCGCACCCTACGCATAATTCAGCTCGTAGAGAGATTGTATCACCGGATCCGTCATTACACATCTTCACCGGACACACTGCAATACACCGATGGCAGTTGATGCACTTTTCTTTAATCACTCGTATAACAGGCACCAACTCGCCGCTATCCGTTTTATGGACCATAGTCTACCGCCGATTAGATTCGATTTTAGCTATACCTTACTATAGTAGAAGGTATTCTGCAAGCAGGTTTCAACCCGGAGGCCAATCCATAGCACGGCCGGCAAGAACATGAACGTGCAGGTGATGCACGGTTTGCCCGCCGTCATCTTTACAGTTAATGACAAAGCGTGCGCCTGTCTGTTCGTAGCCCAGCTTGGCCGCAAGGCTCTGCGCCGTGTAAAGCAGTTTGCCAAGCAGTTGAATATCGCTTTGCTGGGCGTCCATTATGGTACTGATGTGTTTTTTGGGTATAACCAAGAAATGCGCAGGCGCTTGGGGGTTAAGATCGTGGAATGCCACTAAATCCTCGTCTTCATAAATCTTCTTGCTAGGAATAGTTCCTTCGGCAATTTTACAAAAGATGCAATTACTCATACAAATTGGTATAGCATACAAAGGACAAAAGGACAACACACCGGCCAGCGCCAGCGTGTTTCTAAGCTTCGGTGCTGGTATCCAAAGGCGGAGTACGACTCCTCGTCTACAAGGCGCGGTCGGAGGTCTGACCCCTTCGCGCCGCGCCCGATATAACAACCTTTGGAACAGCCTGTGCCTGCTTTGAAACCCGCTGGCGGGCGGCTTGAAAAATTTTTAGAAAATTTTTTAAGAAAGTTTCAAATTACATTGACGTTTACAAGAAAACGTGCTATACTCTAGTATATATTTAATAGAAATGTATGGGTAAAAATCCATAGTTTATGTAGTTTAGGTTTTCTTAAATTAACTTTGTGCTTAAGAGGACCGCAGCCAGTTACGCTCTACCAAAGTTATTCTGGCTACGGTAAGCGTACACAAAGTACAGAGACAAATATATCCAGAATTTATATTTCTAGTCAACGTACTTCGTGTCCTCCTCTTTATTTATAGTCCGCGCTTGTGTGTGGGCATCTTTTTAACAGGGGACTTTACCGTGAATAAAAATTTATTCTTTCTCAGTCTTTTTTCGTGTAGTAACTAGAGCTTTCTTTACAACTTGTCCTAAAGAAGACGTTTGGGCAAAGAGTGCGCCCGCAAAAGGCGTACTCCAATGAGTGGTTTTAACAGGGGCTGTAAGCTTTCTGATTAAGATAGAGGGACCCCAAAGACGGCGCTTCCAACCAAGATAACCCGTCTTTGAGGCTGCTAAGTGCTTTTGCAAGTATACGCTCTAGGTCAGGTATATCGCAAGGGTATTTAGTCCTCTTTTTAAGGTCTCCATGAGGAGAACCTACAATTTTTTAAGGAGGACTTTT
>JAITAM010000215.1 GCA_031284085.1 Spirochaetaceae bacterium | reverse complement strand
CACTTTGAGATTTGTGCCGAGAACTTTGTGCCTGCGGCTGCTTGCAGACGACGACACGAGGTCTGACCCTTTTTAGACTAGGTGTGAAGCTTATTCTGGACTAGGTGTGATTGGCAGTTTTATGGGGTTTGGGTTTTCTTAACTTGGCGGAACGTCCCCCCGTTGACAAAGGCGGAACGTCCCGTTTTCAGGCCCGAAAGCCTATTTTACACGAGCCAGCGTTACAGCACAGGTTACTACAATGTCCTCAACTGAAGCGCCACGCGACAAATCGCTTATCGGTTTAGCAAAGCCCTGTAAAAAAGGACCGAAAGCTTGGGCATTACCCAGACGCTGAACCAGTTTGTAGCCTATATTGCCGGCGCCGAGATCGGGGAAGACAAGGGTATTGACCCTGCCGCGGATTGGACTACCGGGCGCTTTTTTGTCTGTAACCGAGGGGACAAGCGCAGTATCGGCTTGCACTTCACCGTCAATCAGCAGCTCAGGCGCTTTTTCCTTAACAAAGTCAAGGGCGCTGCGGACTTTCAGCACATTAGGATGGTCGCCCCCTGAACCTTTTGTTGAGAAGGACAAAAGCGCAAGAACCGGCTCCGTATCAAGGAATTCACGGCACGATTGAGCTGCGCTAATGGCAATGTCTGCAAGTTGTTCTGCACTTGGATCAGGCACGACCGCACAATCAGAAAAGACAAGAGCGCCGTCAACGCCCCATGCTTTATCCTGCGTCTGCATAACAAAACACGAGGAAGCGGTTTTTAAGCCCGAAACAGTCCCGATAATGGTAAGCCCTGCACGCAGAACATCAGCGGTTGCATGTTCTGCACCAGAAACCATAGCATCGGCATCGCCGCGGCGCACCATCATTGCCCCCCAGCGTAGCGGAGAGACAATGTCGACTCGTGCTTGTTCTTTGGTCATGCCTTTTTTCTTGCGCAATTCGTAGAATTCATCGGCATACTGATCAATGAGCGGTGAATCTGTTGGGTCAAGGACGGTAATTCCATCGAGTTTAACCCCTTCCCGTGCAGCAACTGCGTTCACGGTTGGGTAGCTGCCTAGTAAGATGACAGACGAGGCAAGTTTTTCGTCCGCAATGATTCGGGCGGCTTTAACGGTACGCGGTTCAGCGCCTTCCGGCAACACCAAGCGCTTTTGTAAGCGCGTGGCTTTTTGGCGCATATCTTTAACAAAATCCATAAAGGCTCCTTTATTTGTTTATTTCCCCGCACTTTAACGGGAACATATTAAAGAAAGTATCGGTGAGTTACTACACTTTGTCAACACTCGCGGCCTGTTCTAAGTTTCGGTGTTGTATCGGGAGCGGACGCACAGCTTTTTGCCTACAAACAGGCTGGCGCCGTCAGTGAGCGGTATCGTACCGCAGACCGCTAGCGCACTATTGCTTCCGAAGCTTGCCGCCCCTCACGTGTATAGACCGTTCGGGCATTGTTTGAATCGATGACCCTTTCACCACGATGAAAAAACACGTATTGATAAATGCCCGGCGGCAAATGAAGTTTTAATGTATAGATACCAGATTTGGTTTCCTGCAGCGTGTACATGAACGGATCCCAGTTGTTAAAACTGCCGGCTACTGTAATCGTCTCACCCGGAGGAGCGGTATAGGTAAACTGAAGTTCTCCCACCGGATTCTCAAATGCTGCCTGAGCTTTTCTTACTATAGGCGTTGGTACTACCGAGAACATTATGCCGGATGCCATATCCAAACGCCGTAATGGATTAGCAGGATCCGTCGTCCATAAGCCGTCTATAACAAGACGGTATTCCAATTCAGTTATGTTATCCGGAACCGTGTAAGCATAGAACAGTATACCGGAATCCGTGTATGTAATGACCGGTTTTTTACCGGAACTGTCAATATCCGGCAAAACGATCTTTTGAAACCAATGTACCATAGCAAAACCTTCATGGGCAAAGGCAAGTCCAACACGCCGGTATGTTGACGGAGCAGTAAAGATAACGGTATCTTCATACAGTTCCGGGCTGCCGGGCGCAGTCATGCTCAATAAGTGATCGATAAATTGGTATGATTCTGTATCTATAGCTCCAAGGCTGCCGATAATAACTGTGAGGAAAACGGTAGTGGTAATTGTTCTCATACCACATACTATCGACTATTTGAACCGTTTTGTAAACTATGCCAGCATTAGATATACTACAACAATTTAAGAGTAATGTCCGTTCTATTGGTAATGAAGCTGCGGTGCTTGCCGAACAAGGTGTGCCGCTAAACGATCTGCCGCTTGTGGATTCACAGCAATCAACCCAGACAAATACCAATGAGACTGATACCATGGACTCACCTACCTTACCCGGTTTTGGTGATGAAAGCACTTTAGCCTCACAAATGGCAACCGGTTTAGATGATATTGATCTTCCCGATTTACCCGACTTTGGTGATGAAAGTACTTTAGTCTCACAAATGGCCGCCGGTTTAGATGATATTGATCTTCCCGACTTACCCGACTTTGGTGATGAAGGCGCTGCACCTTCACAGACAGCAGCCGGTTCAGATGATATTGATCTCTCCGATCTACCCAGCTTTGGCGATGAAGACACTTCACCTTCTCAAACAGCAGCCGGTTTAGATGATATTGATTTTTCCGATTTACCCAGCTTTGGCGATGAAAGCACTTTGCCTTCTCAGACAGCAGCCGGCTTAGACTCTCTTAGCGATCTTTCCAATCTGCCTGACTTTGACACTGATAAGGCTTCTTCGCCTTTAGATACTTTTGATATTGATACCGCTACGCTATCAAACGAATTTATTGTAAATGAACCGGCTCCACCGGTTGATTTCAATTTTGACGACTCCTCTGAGGAGTTTACCCTTCCCAATGCCGATGAATTTCTTGGCAATATTCTGAATGAGACCAAGGCATCGGATGATGTTGAAGAGATTGAGCTTTCTGAAGATGATTTTCAGAAAATGCAAGAAACGTTATCGCGCTATCCTCTTAATGTACGCATAGCCTGTGAAGAGCTGATTGCAGAACAAGTTCTAGCGCCTGAGACGTTCTCTAAATTGGTTAAGATGCTGATCCGCGGTGTCTCTGCCCGTGAAGCCGCCGACTTTGCAGGCAAGCTTCTTAAACGCAGCATTATCGTACCTAAAGGTTTTGAAAAGAAGAGCATTGAAGAGCTTGAAGCCGAACGATCGGCTTTCAAGTATATCTTTATTCATAGGATTCTGCCGGTTTTACGCATAGCACTGTTCATAGGCGTTCTTGCATTATCAGCCTTCTATCTGATCTATAGATTCATCTATACGCCTATTCATGCAGACTCGATTTATAGAAAAGGTTACGAGCAGTTGCTTTCCGGCTACTATGAACAGGCAAATGAACGATTCCAAGAGGCCGGTTCTATTCACAGGGTAAAAAAGTGGTACTACCGGTATGCCGAAGCTTTCAAGAATGAGCGCCACTATCTTTTAGCTGAAGAAAAGTACGACGAGCTGTTACTGTACTATCCGCGTGATAAAAAAGGCATTTTGCAATATGCAGATATGGAAACTCGATACCTGCAAAATTACCAAAAGGCCGACAGCTTGCTTTCACGGAATATTCTTGACTATTCAGTGAATGATAAAGAAGGGCTGCTTGCGGTAGGTGATAATAATTTATTGTGGGGAGATATTGACCCGGAGCGCTATGAAAATGCACGAGAGGCATTTGCTCGGTATATAGAACGTTATGGACGAACGGATCCGGTGCTTGAAAGAATGATGAAGTACTTTATTCGTACTGATAATCTTAAAGAAGTACTGCTTCTCCAAGCTCATTTTATGGACGATAAGGCTAAACGAAAGATTTCAGCCGATTCCCTTTCTGATCTAGGCGGGTATCTTCTGGATAAAAAGCTTGAAGAGACAAAAGGTGTTCCTAACGAATATATAAGCGCTATAGACGGTCTACGCGATATTTTCCTGACGGTCAATGCAATGAATCCATCTCTGCCCGAACCGTATTACCATCTTGCACGGTATTACAACTATTTTGACAACACCGACAGCGAAAGGACTACTTTGGAAGATGCGTTGGCGGCTTTTCAAAAAGTTCCGGAAGAGTCTGTTCGGCGTATAAAGTACCACATTGATACGAAGCACCGGTATGCACAACTGCTCATACAAAGACGGGAATTCTTTACAGCCGAAGAACAGCTTGTTCAAGGCATAGATTTATATGAAAGTACGGTGAAACGGACGCTTATTCCCCGGTCGGCACAGTTCGGCAAGCTCTATGCGGACCTTGGTGACATTGAATATTTTACCAAAGAGGGCGATATGGAAACGGCAATACGTTTCTATACACAGGCTGAACAAAATGGATGGTCGTCTCCTGAGATGCAGTACCGCATCGGGGCATCTCATTACTACCTTGAACAATGGGGGCCGGCGTTGGAACGGCTTTTTAAGGCATCGACTGAGATGCCGTTTAACCGGCGGATACTTCATGCTTTGGGCAATGCCGCTTATATGCGGGGGAATTACTTTGCGGCACAAGGGTACAACAACGAACTTTTGGCGCTTCTCCGCAAGGATCGCGCTCGGTTTCCGGTTTTAATGCCGCAGGAACGCTCTGATCAACTTGAACTTGTGGAACGGCTCATGGTTGCACAAAACAACATGGGGGTAGTTATGGAGGCTCTTGCCGATCGTTCGGGTGATGACGAATACCGTTCTCATGCACAAGGGCTTTACGTTGAATCTGCACGGGCATGGGATGCGCTGACACGGGACCCGGAAACGCTGCTGCGTTCCGGCATACGGGATATTTCCTCGCCGAGCATAAACCTTGCATCTCTTAATTCACGGAACATGCTCTATCCTGAGACCACATACAAACCCCAGCTTTACATGCAGATTGATAAAGATGTCCAAGAACCTTCAGATTGGGAACGCCTGATGGCTGCTCAGTAGGTATACAGTTATCAAGCTTCGGATGCGGCCTATATCAAGCTTCGGATGTGGCCTATATCAGACTTCGGATGCGGCCTATATTAGGTCAGACCTTTTAGTTCCCGACAAAGCTGGAAACCAGGTCAGACCTAGCCTCAAGAAAAAAAAGAGTAAAGAAAGAACATCTGACTAAAGCAAAATGCCATGTTTATCCCGTTATCTATGTACCATGTCTTCGCATTATTCGCCGCGAGGCCGCACTGATTTAGGCCTCACGTATTTCAGACTCTTGAACTAGCCTATTTCAGACTCTTGAAATAACCTATTTCAGACTCTTGAACTAACCTATTTCAGACTCTTGAACTAGCCTATTTCAGACTCTTGAACTAACCTATTTCAGACTCCTGAACTAACCTATTTCAGACTCCTGAACTAACCTATTTCAGACTCCTGAACTAACCTATTTCATAGACAGAATAGGTCAGACCTTTTAGTTCTCTGACAAAGCCGGAAATCAGGTCAGACCTAGCCTCAAGAAAAAAAAAGAGTAAAAAAAGAACAGCTGACTAAAGCAAAATGCCATGTTTTCCCCGTTATCTATGTATGGCATCGCATTATTCGCCACGAGGCCGTACTGATTTAGGCCTCACGTATTATATCTTCTCGGTAGTTAATCGTTTCCTCTTTGAACTCGATCCCGATAAGATGAAAGAGCTGTTCCTCGCCATA
>JAITAM010000106.1 GCA_031284085.1 Spirochaetaceae bacterium | reverse complement strand
GGTCTCCTTGTTATACACATTACTTTTTCCTTTTTACAGGAATAAAAATTTCCAATTGTGCATAATCCATAGCATTTTTTGCTTTATCCCCAAGCGGCATTTGCGTCATAAAACAACGGTTCCGTTTCATGTCAAAATCAAGTTCAAAAAACTTCGATTGATTCACCCAATCTTTAATTTCCTGATTTGTTTTATCCATGCTCTCGGAATTTCCGTCATCGGGGTCGATTGCGGTAGCCGTAGCGTAATAACCGCCCTCAAAATCAATGACTTCAAAACCGCTTGTATCAAATTTTGAACTATCTATACCCATTATTGAATATAGCCAAAATCCCCTTCCCGTATCATCATTCCATGGCATGAAATCTCTCGGGAAAATATCCGTGTGCCTGTCAACTACGTTCGCCCATAGCTGCTTCATAATCCGAAAAAAATCTTCACTTCCGGGATCAAATTCGGGCGTTTTAATCATTTTGCCTGCCGGAATCTCAATAATCTTTACCTTTTCCATTTTTACTCTCCTGTGTTTGTTGCGTTGAATTATAATGCTGCCAAAAGACAACAAGCCGATATTATTTCCCAAACGAACCAATTTCCAGTAAATTCCCTTCCGGGTCAGCCGCAAAACAAATCCTCTGCCCTCACTCCATTGTTGTAGGCGGGAAAACATTTTTGACGCCAATCCATAAGGCGTTTGTATTCTATGCCAACATCGGCACAAGCCTTTTTTAATTAAAGGCTATTTTTAATGTTCCATTTAATCCTTTTGGATAATCGAAGGCTTTTGAAGCCATTTTTTCAAAATCATTTCTTCCATACATTATCAAACGGCATTTTCCAGCCTCGAAATCTGCATAGGGTTCGCCATTTTTCCAATTCGTTTTTAGTCCGATAATATCACGGTAAAATTTACCATTGCTTCCATGTTATTCACAAAAAGTCCAATAGCATCTATTTCCATTTTTTCCTCCACTGTTTTATAATATATTCTCCCTGTTTTTTTACCAAGTAGTGGTGTAGCCGCTTGATATAATTTTCCAAATTTTCAGTCCAAATGGCACATAACGTCCCCGGCTATACATGGCGTTTCGGCTGCTTACAGGCAAAAAGCCGCCCGCCCTTGATACAAGAAGCTTTGAAACAAAGCTGGCGGGTTGAAACAGCCTGTGGCTGTGCTATTTATTTTTGGCACAGGGTAAGTATGCCAATTCTGTAGATGTTTTTCTTGCGCTTTCTAGCTTTCAGTCTATAGGATTAAATTCATGGATTCTAAACTAGAAGAGGAGAGTATAAAACAAATGATGCAAGAACTGGGGCGATCGCTTTCTGCCATGACCAGCCCAATATTGTCCTATCTTCTACTGTTCCTAGAGACCATGATTGTAGTTCCTTTTCTTGCCGCATTTGAAGTGCCGGCGGATAGCTTTTCTGTCTATTTTATGATTGAATCAAATCAGGGTCTCCCTCCGGCTTACCCTCTTATGGGTTTAAGTGTCTTGGGCGGCGCTCTTGTTGCTTCGGTTAAAACTTTTGAAAAAGATGAAGCAGCTCAAGCTAAAACAAGAGCAAATAAAGCCGAATCTAAAGATATGTCAATAGAAAAAACCAAAGCCGCTTGGAGTGCCGCTGCTTCTTCGCCGGTAAAAAAAATCGTCTTTGCCTGCGATGCCGGAATAGGATCAAGCGCAATGGGTGCAGCTAAACTGCGGAAAAAGATACAGGCTGCCGGTATTACAGGCATTACCGTTGTTCATTCACCCGTGAATGAAATGCCTGTGGATGCAGACATTGTTATCTGCCACAAGGAACTGGGAGCGCGAGCGCAGCAAGCCAACAGCAAAGCCCGCCTTGTAACGATAACCGATTTTCTAAGCGCACCGGAATATGAAGAACTTATTGCCGGTCTAAAAAAATAAAGGAGAGTTTATGCGAGAGTTTTCGTATACGATTAGCGATCCGAGTGGTATTCATGCACGTCCGGCCGGCCTTTTCGTGCAAAAAATGCAGGAGTTCAAAAGCACCGTTAGTATCAATCGGGATGATCAAAGCGCCGATGCTAAAAAGCTCATTGCCGTAATGAAGATGCGGTTCAAATGTGGACAGCCTTGTACCGTTAAAGTTGAAGGCGAAGATGAAGAAGCGGCGATAAAAGCGGCTCGTGATTTTTTAACGGCAAATCTGTAATATGAGTTTTAATAAAAAAATTGTCGTGGTTCTCCACGTGGAGAAATGAAACAAATGGAAAAAGCAGTCTCTCTTTTAGATCTTTCTCCTCGGCTTTTGCGGGTCTTAGAACTTTTGTTGCGATCCGATGAGCCGGTAAAGATTGACACTTTGGCTTCGGTAATGGGTACAAGCCGGCGGACTGTTTTTCGGGAATTGGAAAATGCCGATCCGGTACTCTCCGTTTTCGGGGCCGCTTTGGTTTCAATTCCCGGTAAGGGCATTGCTTTTTCTGGAAACGGTGAAGTCCGTCAAAAACTACTGGAAACCATGGCTGAATATAAACCCCAGCCGGCGTCCAAAAAAGAACGGCTGCTTCGTCTTTTAATTGAACTTATCGCTCATTCAGGAGAGGTACAGAAATTGTTTTATTATGCAAGCTCCCTTGAAGTGAGCGAGTCCACGGTAAGTAATGATCTTGATGAACTTGAGACATGGTTTACCGGACGAGGTCTTAGTGTTATGCGCAAAAGCGGTTTGGGAGTGCAATGCGATGGAACTGAAGAGGTTCTGCGCACAGCTCTCGTAAGTCGTTTCATGCTTGATGGGAACTCAGGCGGGAAATCCTATACTTCTGCCTTTGGTTTTCCTGGAGAAGACATAGAGGCAGGGGTGCGAGAAATTTTGCGCAGAAAGAATGATCTAGTCGACTGGACGACCCCCGATTCCTTTTGTCTGATTTCCCTTTATCTTATGGTGATGGTTGTTCGGGTAAAAAAAGGAAAGAGTATCTCAAACGAACAAGATGCGGCAGCGGGAGCCTTTCAAAATGCCCTTGCCGAAGAACTCGCTATGGAGACGGAGAAAGAGTTTTCAATAAGACTAGCGGAAACAGAGCGGCAGGCTCTATCGGGGTGGATTCAGGTGTGCAGATCAAAGCAGGAAAGCCCTCTTGAACCGGTGGCGGCGGATCAGCTGAATCTCATTCAGTATCTTACGATGCAAATGATAGACCGCTTTGATCCTCTTATTGCCGCAATTCTGAAAACCAATGAACAATTAACAAAGTTTTTGTCCCGGCATTTGGAATCCGCGCTGCCTAGGCTAAAGGGAGCAATAGAACTTCCCAATCCGTTGGAAACGGAACTGGTAAAAAACTACCCTGAAGTATATGAAAAGACCTGTCGGGCGGCGAAGGTTTTGGAAGAATATTTAGGCTTTCCGATTCCCTCACATGAAATATCATTTATACAGATACATTTTCTGGCGGCTCTTACTGTTATGGGGGAGCGGAATATTAGGCGGCGTTCCCTGCGGGCGGGAATTGTATGTGTATCCGGTATCGGTACGTCCTATATGCTGGCGTATCAGGTGCGCAAGCGTTTCAAGGGGGAATTGGAAGTCGAAGTATCAGGTTATGATGAGAAAGATTCATGGGCCGATGCGGATTTTCTTATTTCCACTATACCGTTGACGGAAACGGATAAACCCATAGTTCGGGTGCAGACCATACTGGGAGAGGAAGATTATCAAAAGATTCAGGATGCCATTAAGACATTTGCCTTTACCGAACGGAAGGTGGAGCTTCCTGTGCGATCGGCATTTCTGGAAAAACGGCTGGACGATCTTATCGAGATTTTTATGCAAGCAAGGCGCCTGCTCGACAATTTTGCTGTTGTACCTATTAGAGCTGACTGTTCTTTTGATGAACTTATCCATTTTGCCGCCGCGCGCTTTTCATCCGAAAATCCGCAAGCAATCTATCAAGCTCTTGCAGCCAGAGAAGCTCTGGCTACTCAGATCGTTTATGAACTGGGCATAATTCTACTGCATACACGCGGTGTAGATAACACGTCGCCGGTATTTGCAGTAATTGTTCCTGAAGGAGGGTTATTTACTGAAGACTATTTGAAAAATATTAAAAGTTGTATACTCATGCTCTTGCCCGAAAAGACTCCCAAAGCAATGATCGAGTTGATGGGAAGAATTTCCAGCGCCTTAATTGATATGCCGCTTTTTCTTGAAGCGGTTAAGGCTGGGAACCGTGAGATCATACAGGCGGTTCTTGAGAAAGAAATATCATATCTTCTCGCTCAGTGCGGCGGGAAATTAGTGTATTGATACAAGGAGAAAATCATGGCAATACCCATGCTCAAGAAAGAAAATATTATTCTTAATCAGCCCAACGCGGAACGTGAAGAAGTCATCTATCGCTGCGGGTGCATGTTGGCGGACTCAGGTTACGCCAATGAACATTACACTGAAGGGATGATCAAACGGGATAATTCCTTCAGTACTGGTATAGGAAACTTTATCGCTATTCCTCATGGCGAAGAAGTCTATAAGAAAGACATCATTACTACCGGCATCGTGGTACTGACTTACCCCGAAGGCATAGACTGGCACGGAAAGCCGGTATATCTGGTGATCGGCATTGCCGCTAAAGGCGATGAACACCTCGATATTATGGGAAACATAGTAGACAATCTGGAAACTGAAGACGACGTTATTAAGCTCGTCAAAAGCGCCGGTATTGACGAGGTATATCAAATGCTAAATGGTGGACAGCTATGATAATTACAGTAACTTTGAATCCTGCTTTGGACAAAAGCGCCCGAGTCAATATGGTGCGTCCCAATGCTCTTAACCGTCTCCATGATATAACTCAGGACGCAGGAGGTAAGGGAATAAACGTTTCCGCCATGATTCGCTCTTTGGGTGGAGAAAGTATCGCTCTCGGCTTTTCAGGCGGCAGCACCGGGGAAGAATTGCAGTCCCTTGTCGCCAAGAAAGGCTTGCAATACGATTTTGTGCATATCGCCGGCGTAACCAGAACTAATCTGAAAATAATGTCCGATGACAGACTGCTCACCGAATTCAACGAACCGGGACCGACGATACTATCCTGCGAATGGCATGAACTGGAACAAAAGCTTTTAGGCCATGGAACGAGAGGAAATACCATTGTGCTTTCAGGAAGCCTGCCGCTCGGTCTTGGCAAGGATACTTACAAAAAGATTTCCGTTATATTGCGTAAAGCAGGGGCGGCGGTCTTTCTTGATACTGACGGCGAAGCTTTGAAGCAGGCCATTGACTCAGGTCCGGAAGGGATTCCCGATTATATCAAGCCGAACCGCTATGAATTGCTGCGGTATTTTGGTGTAGCGAGTGATGGGATTGTGGCGGAAACAAAGCTGGTTGAACTGTGCCATACTTTGATCGGTAGGGGCATTAAGCTAGTCGCCCTCTCGCTGGGAAGAGTCGGGGCAATTTTTGTAAGCAAAAAAGGCGTGTGGCGTTCTGCTGGGATTTCGGTACCGGTGCGGTCAACGGTAGGCGCAGGAGACAGCATGACCGGCGCTTTGGTTTATGGCTTTGAGCAGGGTTTAGGGGAAGAACAGTGCTTTGCCTTAGCTACGGCTGCATCCGCTGGAGCCTCTGCTACGGAAGGAAACAATCCGCCTCTGCGCACATTGGTAGACAGCCTTTTAACACAAACAAGAATAGAAAAAATTGGATAACAAATGGCGGAAGGTAAAAGCGGTGCGGCTCTACAGGTTCTGGGAACTGCCCGCGGCACAAAAAGGCGCTTGAACTTTCCGCAGAAAAGAAAAAGCACGGCAGCGATGGCAACTCAGAGCTGCTTTGCGTGGCGCCGCTGTCGAGGCGGTGTCGAATTTGTTTTAAGCTGCGGGCGCATATCCCAGATCAATACGCCCTTAGCAGCTCCGGTAAAAAGGATCCGCTTTCTGCAAAAATCCACGAGACTGGAATACAGAAGCGGAATTGGCCCTCTATAAAACACTTTGGAGAAAATTATGATTACATTACAAGGTAAAGGCGTAAGTACAGGGATAGCCAGAGGTCGGCTTTCCTTTCTTAAGCGGCAAACTCTTTCCGTTGAAAAGCGGTCTGTAGACAACGTTGAGCAAGAAGTAGAACGGTTTAATACCGCACGGCAGACAGCGGCGGCCCAGCTTGATACGCTGTCTTCGACAATGCTGGACAAGATCGGAGAGAAAAACGCTCTGCTTTTTGAAATCCACAGAATGATGTTGGAAGACACGGACTATTGCGATCCTATTATCGAAATTATCAGAACAGAAAAAGTATGCGCCGAGTATGCGGTAAATACCGCCGGCTCCCGCCTTGCCCAAGACTTTGCCGACATGGACGATGAGTATATGAAGGCTCGTGCAATCGATGTATACGATGTTTCCAAGCGGGTGGTAGAAATACTCTCGGGAGAAGGACAAGGGCTTAGCCAGAACGATGAGCCTGTTATTCTTGCCGCCGATGATTTTACCCCGAGCGAAACCGCCCAGCTAGACCGGAACAAGGTGCTTGCGTTGGTGTCGCGTCATGGCGCCGCCAATTCCCATACGGCAATCTTTGCCCGCACCATGGGAATTCCTGCGATTATCTCCTTTGGGGCGTTCTTGTCCGGAGACTTTTCGGGGAAACAAGTTATTCTAGACGGTGAAACGGGAGTCCTGCACATTGAGCCGGAGCCGCAGGTAATATGGGAATTGGAGAAAAAAGAAGCACAGCAACGCCAAGAGAAGGAAAGGCTTGAAAAAGTGCGGGGAAAGCCGACTTTTACCAAGAGCGGCCGTTCCATGAAGCTCTACGCCAATATCGGTTCCGTGAGCGATGCCGATACCGCCGTTGCCGGGGATGCAGAAGGGGTCGGCCTCTTCCGCAGCGAATTTCTCTATCTTGGGAGAAACGACTATCCTGATGAGAACAGCCAGTATGACAGTTACCGGAAAGTACTTGAGAAGATGGGTGGGCGGCAGGTGGTGATCCGAACGCTTGACATAGGCGCCGACAAGCAGGTTGCCTACTTCCAGTTGTCCAAAGAAGAAAACCCCGCTATGGGTATGCGGGCGATTAGGATTTGCCTCACCCGCCCTGATCTCTTCAAGATGCAGTTGCGCGCCATTTACCGCGCCTCAGTGCATGGCAATGCGGCGATCATGTTTCCCATGATAACTTCTCTTAATGAATTGCGCAGGGCTAAAGAACTTGCGAAAGCGGCGCGGGAGGAACTTGAGGCTAAAGGTATTCCTTTCAAGGCGGATATTCCCATCGGCATCATGATAGAAACGCCCGCATCGGCAGTCATAAGCGATCTTTTGGCAAAAGAATCCGATTTTTTCAGCATCGGCACTAACGATCTGACGCAATACACCCTTGCGATAGACAGACAGAACGACGCCATTGCTTCCTTCTGCGACACTCACCATGAAGCGATACTGCGCCTTATTCGGCTGACGTGCGAAAACGCCCACAAAGCGGGCATTTGGTGCGGCATCTGCGGTAGCTTAGGTGCGGACGTGCAGTTGACAAAGACCTTTGTTGATATGGAACTTGACGAGCTTTCGGTAGAACCTTCTTATATATTAAAATTGCGAGCGCTTATCGCCGAGTGTTAAAGAAATTTGTATAGTTCTAGCCATGATACTATGCTTGTCCGGTTTGGACGCTCTTTTTGGAGGGCTTCTAGACCGGGCTTTTTTTT
>JAITAM010000105.1 GCA_031284085.1 Spirochaetaceae bacterium | reverse complement strand
ATAAAATATTTTCATGCGTTTTAGCGTCTTTATGTCCTGAACTCCGCCTCATGCTTTGAAATTCCCTGATAAAACGGCAAGCCTCATGCATCCTGATACAAAATTATGCTGATATAGGTCGGATCATTATGCTGATATAGGTCGTATCACTACAGCTGATATGGCTCGTATCACTATGCTGATATAGGTCGGATCACTACACTGATCCCTGTCGGATCACTACGCTGATCCCTGTCGGATCATTATGCTGGTACGTGTGATTCTCTATGGCGAGGTCTGACCTGTCCTTTATGAGCGGTCTGTGGTGTTTTCACTGCGTTCGTTTGCATCTTTGAGGTGCATTGATAGCGTTTTGATAACTTTATGATCGGTATCAAGGTCTATTTGTAAGATTCGTTTGAAGAGATCAGGCGGCAGAACCATTACGGTAAGGTCCGTTTCGGCTCTCACCGTGGCCGTCCTTTGCTGTGAAAGCACATGCCCCATCTCGCCGAAAAAATTATTCGGCATAATCGTATTAACCCGATTCGTAAACGGTTCTGTGCTGTCTAAATATATCCCGGCTGTACCGGAAAGAATGTAGTACACTTCGTGGCTGGCGTCGCCTTTAAGAAAGACGGCGCTGTCTTGCGGGTATGATTTAATATATTTATGCAAATGATTCTCTGCCGAAGCAAAGATAAGCTGTTCTATTCCTTTAAATTTTTCTTGGCCGTAGTTCTTCCGCATTTTAACAAAGAGAAACGCGTCAAATGACTCTATGACAAAGCTTACCTCAGCGCCGAAAAAGAAAAAGACAAAAAAGAAGTACACATTAACCAAGAGCATAATAAGCCCGGCAAGCGAGCCATACAAAGCGTGGTAGCGGGCTGTATTCAACAAAGATTGGAACGCAAATGAGGTAAGAGTGAATGTAAGCACACAAGTAACAGCGCCTGAAAGTATCGCAGCACGCCGCGGAGATGACGGCACTGTACGGTAGGCAATAAAGCTAAACACCCCAAGGCTAAGATAAGGCAAGGTCTTTTTTACCACCGCCGAAACCGACGCAATGTTGAACCGGAGGGGAGCCGCTATCTTGTACACTAGTAGAGCAATATGCGAGTTGAACACCATGATAAAGGCAAAAGCGATAACTAAAAGTTCTAAAACAAGTATGCTGATAGTGTTCCGCAAGAGACTTGGTTTTCCTGAGTCGCAAAAAATCACGGTCAAGCCTCTTTGTAAGGATGGCGCAAAGAGCAATGCAGACCAAAATGTACTGATTACAAAAACAAATCCTGTGGTCCCCGTATGAGACTGGGCTAAAAAGTTTTCGACTAATCCTTTGATATCAAATACACTTTTTAGAAAATCAATTTGTGTAATGAGCTGGGCAGCCGTTTCAGGAGATGATTGAAACAGTCCTGAGAGTATAAATGCTACCATGAGCAAAGCTGGGACAGAGGCAAGTAAGAAGCTGTAGGCGCCGGCTGCCGCATGGTTTGCAAGGCTGTTTTTTCCATATAACTGAAAACTTATCCACAGTTTTTGTACTACGGATTCAAAGTACGGTTGTATGATGGCGAGTTTTTTACTTATTATCATTCGGCACATAAAAATAGTATGCCGAATACCTATTTTTATGACAAGCAGCCACAGGCCGGCCTGTTTCTAGCTTTGGTGCAGGTGTCGAGGTCTGACCTGCTCTGCAAACATGCAGAGCTTTCTACCGGGATTGTATAGATATTGTATGGCCGGCCTGTTTCTAGCTTTGGTGTCGAGGTCTGACCTGCTCTGTAAACATGCAGGGCTTTCTGCCGGGATTGTATAGATATTGTATGGCCGGCCTGTTTCTAGCTTTGGTGTCGAGGTCTGACCTGCTCTGTAAACATGCAGGGCTTTCTACCGGGATTGTATAGATATTGTATGGCCGGCCTGTTTCTAGCTTTGGTGTCGAGGTCTGACCTGCTTTGTAAACATGCAGGGCTTTCTACCGGGATTGTATAGATATTGTATGGCCGGCCTGTTTCTAGCTTTGGTGCAGGTGTCGAGGTCTGACCTGCTCTGTAAACATGCAGGGCTTTCTACCGGATTGTATTGTTATAGATACAAAATTAGACTTTTCTTTTTATCTCTTGTGGTATATGCTGGTACTATACTTATAGTAGAAGGAGGGCAGGTCTTAACCTGTAGGCCCTTACCCCAAAAGACTTGGGGGTTCCTATGGCCTATTCTTTTATGAGATTCCGTATTCGTTATTCTGATAAAATTGTTGGTATTTCTGTTGTGTTTGCTCTTGCTACGATGATATTTGTTATTTTTATGCTGGGTAGCAACCAACGCTGGTTTTCTCGCAACTATTATTACAAAACATACCTTGATAGCGCTGCAGGATTAAGTGATAACATGGCGGTACAGTATAAAGGTTTTACTATAGGAAGGGTTAAATCGTTCAAACTTAATGCGGATAACCGAGTCGAAATAGCCTTTTATATCTACGATACGTATATTGACAAAGTCAAATACGGTTCCTTGGTTGATCTTAGTGTAAGTCCTGTCGGTTTGGGAAATCAGTTCCGGTTTTATCCGGGAAAAGGGAACAGTTCTCTTGCAGAAGGAGAAACTATTCCAATACTTAAATCGTTGGAAGGCCAGCGCATAGTACAAACCGGTTTCGCCGATGTCCCTAATCAGGAAGATGGAATTACTTTATTGCTCAGTCAGGCCAATAGTGTTATGGAAAATCTCAATGCAACGTTAGTAACGGTAACTAGTGCTTTTCAAGGCACTGATAAGTCTTCGTTAGGGCGCACCATAACCGGATTAGAAAATACGGTCAGCTCTATTAGCACTGTACCGGACACGCTTAATAGTACTCTTTCAGGCGTGCAGCCGATTTTAAGCGATGTTAAAGCTCTGAGCAGTCAATTAGCCGACCCGAAAGGGCTTGTCGGTTCGACTCTTGCCGGCACAGGCGATGTGTACACCAACCTCATAACAACGCTCGAGTCCATTTCCGCAACCTTACATAACGTTGAAAGAATGACGGATCTTTTGCCGTCGCAAGTGCCGGGTTTAGTAGCAGAGTTACGGACAGTAATCACAACTGCTGAAGATACTATAACCGCTCTTAACAACAATCCGCTTTTGAAAGGCGGCATTCCCAAAAAAGTACAGGTTCAATCAGGTGGTACTAATCCACGAAATGTAGCATTTTAGATAAGACGGCCTTTGATTTTTTGATGAGTGTTATTGGAATACTTAACACAACAAGCAATACTGATGAATAAGATTGAAACAAAGGAACTAAAAATGAAAAACAGGCTTATAGGCTTTGTGCTATTCTTTCAAATCAATTTTTTATTTCCTGTTCTCTCCTTCTTATTTTTTATCCGGCGTTTGTTTTTTTGCACGGTGATATGCCTAGCCGCCTGTTCATCTGTTCCTAAAGGGCCGGTAGAAACTTTTACCATACGGAAAATGACGGAAAATCAACTTGAAATGGCAAATAAAGAACTTGACCGCGGTAATTATGAAAAGGCATTGGAGCAATTAGGAGAGGCGCGCCGAATGGCGGTGAGTATTGATGATCCCAGTCAGTTAATACGCACCAGCCTTGCATATAGCAATATTTACTTTTACCTTGGGCAATATGATGAAGCCGTTCAATATTGGAAAGAGGCGTTAGCCGAGGCGGAACTCTCCGGTGAGACAGAGCTTGCAGCATTGACACGGATTTACCAAATCCGAGCGCAGCTTCTCAATAAAGAGATACCAGCATCTGATGTGCCGGCTCTTATAGAAAAAGAACTTTCTTCTATTACCAAAGACCGACTGGGTATAGCGCTGGGATGGACCGTTACCGGTCTTGCTGAAAAGGAACTGGCGCATTGGGATGAGGCAGAGGCAGCTCTGAGAAAAGCGCTGAAAATTCATGAACAGGATCGCTATTTAGAACAAGCCGCCTACGATTATTACCTTATCGCCTCGGTGTACTCAGTCTCCGGTCGGTACGATGATGCAGTGGAAAGTTTGCATCTTGCGATTGCTTTTGATCGCCGCTCTGAAAACAGTTACGGTCTTGCTATGGATTGGTTTGCGCTTGGAGAAGTGTACAAAAAAGCCGGCAGAAGTGAAGAATCAAATGCCGCTTATACCCGGTCGGAAAATATTAAGAATTCGATGCAGTAATTTGAGATAGAGGTCTGACCTATTTTTTGTCTCTTTTTGTCAGTTGTCTCCACCACAACTGAATACGATCAAAGAGCCTCTTAAAGAAACCGCCTTTTTCAGCTGCTGCCGTAGTAAAAAGATCGCTTTGAGCTAAATTGCCGGTATCATCATAGAAAATAAGCTTACCTATAACAGCTCCTTTATCTAGCGGTGCAAGAACCGGTTCATCAATTTCTATTTTTTGATAAATAGTATGCGCACGGTCAACTGTCGTGGTAAAAGCATTATTACGCTCGACATCGACTTCTACTGAATTCGTCTTTCCTAGCCATAGCCGCACCGGCTCAAGAGAATCCACTTGTGGACGAACTGTCTTGTAATGTTCAAAACCGAATTCAAGCAATTTTTCACCGTCATCATCACGGATACGATCGCCGCCGTACTTAGCAGGCGCTCCCAATATAACCGCGATAAGACGGGTACCGTTTCGCTCCGCAGTTAAAGCGATATTATAACCGGATTCGTCAATATAACCGGTTTTTAAGCCGTCAACTCCTTCAACAGCACCTAAAAGTGTGTTGCGATTGTACTGCATAACGGTTCCCGGCCGGGAACGATAGGCAGCCGGCACATTGTCTGCTTTAGGATAAGCAAATTTCTCTACCGAATGGTAATCTCTTAACGTTTCCGGATGCAGCCGGATATATTCCCGACAAAATGAGGCAAACTCAAAAGCCGTAGTCATATTTTTTTCGGACACACCTGATGGTTCTACAAAAAAAGTTTGTAGAAAACCCATTTTATCTGCCTCTTCATTCATTCGGTTAGCGAATTGCTGTACTGTTTGAGCAAACCGGAGCGCAACAGCCACTGCTGCATCATTCCCTGAAGAAATAATAAGCCCAAGGAGTAGTTCCTCGAGGGTTACTTTCTGTCCTCGAGCAAGAAACATAAGGCTTGACCCTGGCGGCTGGTTTTCTGCCCAAGCTTCTTGAGGTAATTCTACAATTTCATCAAGAAACGCTTGACCAGCGCTTATCTCTGAAAGAGCTATGTGCATAGTCATCAGTTTAGCTAAAGATGCCGGTGGAATAGAAATATCGGCATCCTTTGCAAAAAGTACTGTGCCGGTAGTTGCATCCATTAACACAGCAGACCGCGAGAGTATATCCGGCTCTTGGGCAATAAGTATGCTTGTCAGAAAAATCATAAAAAAGAAAGAATGTTTCATCATATCTCCATCACGTAGGTATATCTCAGGCTCCTGTTTTCTCTAATTTATAGCAGGAATAGCCAAGGTTACTAACTATTTAATTTTAGTATACTATCTTTTATTTTGATTTTCTAGAAGGTAATTTAGATAGGACTGTCAATTAGACTAAGGTCTGACCTGGTTTGGAGAGAGGATACCTCATTGGAGTACCTTCAGCTCTGACTTCAAGATTGTGTCGTCCACGAGAGAGATAATCTTTGTAATCCCATGTTCCCGATGATATGCTCCACTGTACTTCCATTCACAAGGCTCTTTTACAAGCCCGGCTTCAACAGGGTTCTGGTCGATGTAGTTATATACATCCCAGAAGTCTTTTTTGTCCGTTATTACTCGCGAATAGAACCTGTCTCCCCAGAAATGTCCAGTCTTGTGGTTCATTTTGTTCCAGCGGATCGCAAATACCATCTTAATCCATTTCAATATTTCGGACAAACTCTGTCCTTCGGCTGGAGTGATAAGAAAATGGAAGTGATTCGACATAATACAAAAGTTCCAGAGTTTGAACTTGAAACCTTTTACCGTTAATGCTTCCTCAACTATGGCGAGGAACAGCTCTTTCATCTTATCGGGATCGAGTTCAAAGAGAAACCGATTAACTACCGAGAAGATATAATACGTGAGACCTAAATCAGTACGGCCTCGCGGCGAATAATGCGAAGACATGGTACATAGATAACGGGGTAAACATGGCATTTTGCTTTAGTCAGCT
>JAITAM010000104.1 GCA_031284085.1 Spirochaetaceae bacterium | reverse complement strand
GCAAATACCATCTTAATCCATTTCAATATCTCGGACAAACTCTGTCCTTCTGCTGGGGTGATGAGAAAATGGAAGTGATTCGACATGATACAAAAGTTCCAAAGTTTGAACTTGAACCCTTTTACCGTTAGCGCTTCCTCGACTATGGCGAGGAACAGCTCTTTCATCCTGTCGGGATCGAGCTCAAAAAGAAGCCGATTAACCACCGAGAAGATATAATAGGTGAGGCCTAAATCAGTACGGCCTCGTGGCGAATAATGCGAAGACATGGTACATAGATAACGGGATAAACATGGCATTTTGCTTTAGTCAGCCGCTCTTTTTTTACTCTTTTTTTTCTTGAGGCTAGGTCTGACCTGATTTCTGGTTCTGTCGGAGAGTTCTGTTCAGAACAAACATCCAGCCACACAAGGTCTGACCTGATTCTAGAGCGGACTTCGGGTCTAAAAGAGCGGACTTTCTTCAAGCTGCTGAACTGCTTCTATCAGGCAAAAAGCCGTACCTACGTCCTTGATACAATGCCGAAGCTTTGGAACAGGCTGCGGCTGTTTTTGCTTTGAAGGTCTGACCTGGTTTTGCGGAGGGATGGCCCGCAAGTCGCGGGGAATGGCCCGCAACTCCGCTTGAAAGAGCCTCTCCCGCTTCCTATAGGCAAAAAGCCGTACGCCGTTTTGGATACAACAACCTTAGAAACAGGCTGGCCTGCAAAAAACCGTACCCCGTTTGCGATACAACACCGAAGCTTTGGAACAGCCTGTGGCTGCTGGCCTGCAAAAAGCTGCGCTTCCGCCGGTGATACCAGCACCGGAAGCTTAGAAACAGCCTGCGCCTGTTGAAATAGACTGTGCCTGCGTGTATAGTTGATACATATTCTGGAGGAATTATGATAGCGCATTATACTAGTAAGAAAATCTCAGGCATTGCCGCCATAGATGGCAACTTAAATAAGCCGGCGTGGCAGACCGCTGAAAAATCCCACCGTTTCGTCGATCTGGTGAGCGGAGAACCCGCCTTTTTTGATACCCGTATCGCCTCCGTTTGGGACGACGAGTATTTGTACGTGGCTTACTGGATTGAAGAACCTTTGATCCGTGCCTCATTCACCGAACGAGACTCTTTTGTTTGGTTCGATAACGATGTGGAGCTGTTCTTTGAAGGACAAGACTGCTACTACGAGCTGCAGATCAACGCCTTTAACACTGTATATGAAAACTTCTTTATTTGGCAGGACGCCTTAAAAAAAGGAAGCCGCTTTGATCTGCCGGCTTTCGACCTGTATACCCACAAGGTGGACGTCTTGGCCGGTTTTCAAGATAGTTCCCGCCATGGCAAGCATCCACGGGGGAAGCGCTGGGCTTTTATGGACTACGATTTGCCCGGGCTGCAAACAGCCGTTAAGATTGACGGGGCAGTAAACGAGCCGAATATCTTCTCCAAAGGCTGGACCGTAGAACTTGCCCTCCCGTGGAAAAGTATCGGCTCGTGGTTTGCCGATCGCACTATGCCGCCTCAAAAAGGCGACACGTTTCGGCTTGCATTCTTTCGCTTTGAAGCGCTCCGCTACCATGGAACAACGGTTGCAGACAGCGTAGGCTGGGCCTTAAACGAACATGGCGTATACGACTCGCATATACCAGAAAAGTTTTCATATTTGCATTTAGGCTAGAACGTGGAGTGCTTATAATTGCACCGCCTCGACCATATAACGAATGTCAAAATCACCGTTGGCAACCTTTTTCGTTTCAACTACCACGATCAAAGACCTACTTTTCGGTGAGATAATGACCCTTTTAATACGATAGTCGGTGATAAGGCTCCGTTTTAGCTGCGGAGTGCCGACTTTATAGGTCTTTTTTGAGCCGTTTGTGTCGGTTCGTTCGAGGTTAATGTAAAACGAAGATTTTAACGACGCGCCGGCTCCTTCAACCGATATAACAAGCGCAGCTTTATACACGGTTCCCGTTTTGAAATCACGACATTCAACTGCCTCGTTTGCCGTTTCTTCCGGAGCAATGTATAAAGTCTCTCCTTGGCGCAGATAATTTATTTCATAGCGGCTTGCTAATGAGGCGTGGGCGCTCAATATTTGGTATAAAGCGCCTACGCCGTCTTGGCCTGCCACAACCGGCTCATTATAGACTAATGAGACTTTACCGTTTGGAACAAAGTTATTTTTGGCTATATCAACCACAAAAAGGTCTGCCCATGCTTTGTATACTTTTGACTGTAATCCGTATTGAGCAAACATATAAACTTTATTATCAGAAGAAAAGCCTAAATCGACAAAAGTAGCGACATCACCTGCCTCTACTTTGAACGTTATTAGCGATAAACCTAATACAAAATAAAACCATAATTTGGTATGAAACATGACCAGCCCTCTCTCTTATTATCATCGGTTTTATGTCAAAAAATATAAAATACAGGTCAGCAGCCGCAGCAGGCACAGCCTGTTTCTAAGCAGGCATAGCCTGTTTCTAAGGTTGTTGTATCAGAAATGGAGTACGCCTTTCTGCCTACAGGAAGCAGCCGCAGGCTGTCCCAAAGCTTCAGTATTGTATTGGAAGCGACAGGCCAGCAGGCACGGCCTGTTTCTAAGATTGTTGTATCAGAAACGGCGTACAGCTTTCTGCCTACGGGCAGCAGTCGCAGGCTGTCTTTAAGTTTCGGCATTGTATCGGAAGCGACAGGCCAGCAGGCATAGCCTGTTTCTAAGATTGTTGTATCAGAAACGGAGTACGGCCTTTTGCCTACGGGCAAGCAGCTATAGGCTATTTCTAAGCTTTGGCATTATATCGGAAACGGCAGGCACGGCTTTTTGCTTAATAGCAACATAGACACAGCTCAGACCTTTTGCGCCGGCTTTGCCGCTACAATACACTTTGTAAAAATTGCCGCGTCCGGTCATTAGCAGGACTGGTAAACATAGTTTCAGGCGGATTTACCTCTAAAATAGCGCCTTCAAACATAAAAACGACTTTATCCGCAACTTCACGGGCAAAGCCCATCTCATGCGTTACAACAAGCATTGTCATACCCGCCTGCGCAAGCCCCTTCATTACCGTAAGCACCTCGCCTACCAGCTCTGGGTCTAAAGCCGAGGTAGGCTCATCAAAAAGCATGATCTTCGGCTCCATCGCAAGCGCCCTAGCTATTGCAACACGCTGCTGCTGCCCCCCTGAAAGCTGGTTGGGATACACATCAATTTTATCGGCAAGCCCAACCCGATCAAGCATATCTAGGGCTTTCTTCCGTGCATTTGCCGCAGAAACCTTACGCACATGAACCGGCGCAAGGGTAACGTTCTCAATAACGCTCCGATGAGGGAAAAGGTTAAAACGCTGAAATACCATACCTACTTCAAGCAGCACGGCATGACGCTCATGCACCGAGATTTTCACTCTGTTTACCCCGTTTTCACAATCAAAGAGGAGTGTGTTATCAATGTATATCT
This sequence comes from Spirochaetaceae bacterium, assembly GCA_031284085.1. Taxonomy (GTDB): domain Bacteria; phylum Spirochaetota; class Spirochaetia; order Treponematales; family Breznakiellaceae; genus BOBG01. The sequence continues at coordinate 2,093 of JAITAM010000104.1, read as the reverse complement.
TTCCGGAATCTATTCTTTCAAGATGGTTGAGAGAACGGAGGTACGTTGACTTTCCGGCTCCCGAAGGACCTATGATACATATCACCTCTTTTTGCTGCACTTCAAGAGAGACGTTTTGTAATACCACAAGATTGCCAAAAGACTTCGTAAGGTTCTCGGTTTTTATCATAGACATTGCAGAATACCGCCTATTCGTAGACTGAATATTTTTTTTCTAGTTTGTGAAATACAAAAGTAAAGATCGCGGTGATGATGAGGTACAAGATCATTGCCGGAATGTACACAAGGGCGGTACCGGTAGACGAGGAAATGGAACGAGTCGCTTTGGTAATGTCGGTAAGGGCAATGATAGAAACCAATGAGGCGTCTTTAAGCACCATGATAAACTCGTTTCCAACAGGCGGAATAAGCCGCCTTATAGATTGCGGAATTATGATAAGACGCATAGTCTGCGGATACGACATACCAAGCGCCCGTGCCGCCTCAAATTGCCCTTTATCAATAGATTGAATTGCCGCCCTGATAATCTCTGCACAGTATGCAGCCGAATTAAGGCCAAAGGCAATGAAAGCCGCCAGAAACCGGTCGTTGATGGTTAAAAAAACGCTGATTTGAGGCAAACCATAGTAAATAAAGTAAAGCTGCATGAGAAGCGGCGTGCCGCGGAAAAAGAAAATGTAGGCGCTGCACAGGTTATTAAGGACTTTGTTTTTTGAAATCTTCCCCAGCGCAAGAAAAAGACTCATAATGAGTCCTGCCGAAACTGCAGCTAGGGTAAGCAGTATCGTAATACGCGCCCCATCAAGGAGCGGAGGAATCCAGTTGATCATTTTTTCTATAGTAGACATACCGGCTCCCCTGTTGACGGCGGCAGGTTTTTTAGGCGCTTGAGCAGTCCCAAGCGCTCCCAAATTTGCCGCCTATCAACCGATACTAGTTTTTACTGATATACCGATGACGCAAGATCCATCTTGAATATATCCTGCGAAATACCTGCTATAGTGCCGTCTGCAAAGAGCGCATCAAGCGTTTTATTGATTTCGGCGGTGAGGGCATCATTGCCTTTTTTGAGGCAAACACCGAAGGTCTCATCGGCGCTGCCCTGCCATGCAATATAAAGGTCAGGATCGCGGCTAAGGTATTCAAACGCTACAAGACTATCCACGACGATAACGTCAACCCGTCCCAGTCTAATCTCGTCAAAGCAGTTCATTACCTTATCGTATTCAAAAGAAGTGAATTTAACACCCTGCTGTGCAAGCTCCGTTGCATAAATATCGGCGGTTGTCTCCGCTTGGTAGGTTACCCGATAGCCGGCTATGTCTTGCGGTTTGGTAATGGTGATGGGAGACTTTTTGGACAAGACTATCACCATAGCATTGCCGATGTAAGGCTTACTAAAATTGAAAGCCTCAAGTCGTTCTTCGGTAATGGTTACCGAAGAGATGATGGCATCATACTTGTTGGTATTAACACCGGCAAAAATACCATCCCATGCCGTATCGACAAATTCAACCTGCAAGCCGAGTTTAGCGCCGATTGCCTTGGCTAGCTGAACGTCGAAGCCAATCGGCGTTTTTCCATCGGTATCGAAGTATTCCATAGGCGGATAGCCGATTTCCATACCGACTGAAAAGACCCCCGATTTAATGGTAAGCCCTCCGCTTTGTTGCTGCTGAGTTCCTCGTGCAAAGGAAAACCCTGAAACCATACAGATTACACATAACACCACAGTAAGTTTTTTCATACCGTTTCCATCTACGCATCCTTGTTAAAGAAGATGCGTCCTCCTTTTTGTCAGAAATAGTATGGTTACTCTAATGTTTTTACATAGTTGTGTCAACAGGTTGGCCTGCCTGAACTCAGGCTCAAGGTGCGGGTTTTAGCCCGCGATGCGGGGCTTGTGAGGGTAAAATATGCTCCACTGCTCTTAAACTCCTGCTTCAGCAAAACCAACGGCTGCCGTTCCAAATTTCCCTCTATTCTTTTCGATCAATTCATGGAGGGTTATGTGCGGATTATGAAAACGTCCGTGTCTTTGCGAAGCGTTCTTATAGTTGACGGCTTCCGTTGGGCACCATTGGATACACGCA
>JAITAM010000073.1 GCA_031284085.1 Spirochaetaceae bacterium | reverse complement strand
GTTCTTTTGCTTCTTGAACAACCTTTATAAAGAGAGCTTTCATTTTTTTCCGTTTTAATCCGCGGGCTCTTCGATTAACAGTTGAAATCACATGACAAGTCTCACCCTTGTCAGTTGAGCCTCTAAGTTTCCTTGACATAGTACACTTAGTACGGGTGAGACTTGCCTTTTTGCTTCAATAGAGGAGCAAAAATCTTGAAAAATAAATCTTCAAGGGACAGACCTCCAGCTTCTCCCTATCAGGCAAAAAGCCGTACACCACTTCTGATATAACAGCGAAACTTAGAAAGAAGCTGTCTTGTAATCTTTATGTATTTGGTAGGAATAACGCTTGACAAAAAAATATAAATAGCTATAATGCTCTTTACCTAGTATTTTTATAGGGAATTGCTCACCATGAGGAGGTTATCATGATAAAATTCTGTATCTGTCAACTGGAATATTATTAAAGAATGCAATTTTATAGTATTTATGGAGGAATTTTTGAAATGAAAAAAAATCTATTAGTAGTACTGCTAGTCGTAAACTCCCTCCTCGCATTTGCAAGTGCGAGAAGGGATAGTACATACACTTTATGGAATACACTTGAACAATGGAAATCCGATTACCAATGGGTGGACTTGAGCTTTGAGCTAAGCCCTGATACACCGCACTGGTATGGATTTAATCCGCTTGAGATAAAACCGCTCTATACATTTGAAAATACCGATGGTGTTTTTCTTGCTTATCAATACACGTTATCCGGACAGTACGGCACGCATACCGATTTTCCCGGGCATTTTGATCCTAACGGACGGCTCACACACGAGTACAATGTGCAGGACTTAGTTTATCCTTTGGTAGTCATTGATAGATCCGCGGCAGTTGCTGCTAATGCGGATTATGTCCTCACCAAACAGGATATCTTAGATTGGGAAGCACAGTACGGACAAATCCCCTCAGGATCGTTTGTTGCATTCCGTAGCGATTGGTCAAAACGGACAGCTATTGAATATGAAAATAAAGATGAGAGCGGTAATTCTCATTATCCGGGTTGGGATATTGAAGCGCTTAAATACCTTATTGAGGTACGTAATGCGGCGGTGGTAGGGCATGAAACACCGGACACCGATTCTGCACTCACCGGTTCAACCGTCGGTTTTATCGGTGAAGATTACGTTCTTGATCACGGCAGATTAAATGTAGAGCTGTTAAAAAATCTCGACCAAGTACCTTCGGTTGGAGCAATCGTTTTTGTTACGTTCCCTAAACTAAAAAATGGAACGGGTTTTACCAGTCGGGTTTGGGCTATAAGCCCAAAATAATTGAGCGCCGCACCCCACAGAAAATGCGTGGGGTGAAATAGCCAAATAAACAGAGGAGTAATATATGTCTTATCATTTTGACACACTTAAAGTCAGAGCCGCCTATGATCCGGCTTTACATAATCAGGCGGTTTCGCCGCCGATCTATCAAACAACGGCTTATGAATTCCGTGATACCAAAAACGCCGACGGGCTTTTTGCATTGACTGAACCGGGGTTTTTATACACGCGGGTAAATAACCCGACGGTAGATATTCTGGAGCGGCGGGTTGCGGAGCTTGACGGCGGCAGCGCAGCTCTTGCGCTTGCTTCCGGTATGGCGGCAATTTCCTATACGCTTCTAACCTTAGCAGAAGGCGGCGGCCGGATACTGGCAAGTCCCTATCTGTACGGTGGAAGCAGCGATGCTTTTCAGCGGATTTTCCCTAATTTTGGTATCCATTTCGATCAGTCTAAGGCTCTTATTGATAATCCTTCGGAACTGGAAAAAGAGATTAAGCCGGATACTAAGGCTATCTTTGTTGAATCAATCGGCAATCCAACCGGCGCTATTGCCGATCTTGAAGCTCTTGCGGCACTTGCCCACCGGCACGGTATCCCGCTTGTAGTGGATAATACCTTTGCAACTCCATATCTCCTTAACCCAATCCAGTATGGCGCAGACATCGTCATTTATTCTGCAACAAAAGCCCTCAATGGACATGGCAATTTGATCGCCGGTTTAATAGTAGAAACCGGCAAATTCCCCTGGGATAACGGGAACTTTCCCCAGTTGCAGAAAGAAGAGTACGTCCTCCGTGATCGAAGTACCGGCAAAAAGCGCAGCTTCTTAGAAGCTGTACCGCAAGCGCCGTTTGTAAGCCGAATCCGCTTAACATACCTTAACTACTTTGGCGCTGCCCTTGGCCCTTTTGATGCCTATCTAACGCTTATCGGCATTGAAACGCTCTCTGAACGGGTACAAAAACAGCTTGAAAATGCCAAAAAAGTAGTTGCCTACTTGGAGAAAAATAAACATGTCGCATGGATACAGTATTCAGGGTTGGAGTCGAGCCGGTATTACCAGCGCGGCAAGAAATACTTCTCTAAGGGCATCCCCGGCATCTTTTCCTTTGGGTTCAAGGGAACTATAGAAGAGAGCGAGGCATTCCTTAATGCGATACAGCTGTGGAGCTACCATGTCAATGTAGGAGATGCCAGATCATTGATTGTCAATTCTCCAAAAACAACTCACAGCGAATTGACTCAGGAAGAACAAGAGTACGCCGCTATAGAGTCAAATCTGATCCGCCTTTCTCTTGGCTTGGAAGACCCTGAAGATTTGATAGCCGATCTGGAGCAGGCTTTCGCCAAAGTATTTGGCGCATCCTAATTACAGGAATTTAGAAAGATTTAACCATGTCTGAAGCATTTATACGGATAGAAGGTTTACAGAAAACTTTCCAAAGCCGTGGAAAAAACTTTGCCGTCTTGAAAGGGATCAATCTGGAAATCGAAAAAGGTGATGTTTTTGGTATTGTGGGGTTCAGCGGCGCGGGTAAAACAACCCTTATCCGCTGTATCAACCGACTTGAAACTCCCGATTCCGGAACCATTACTTTAGGCGGCAGAGAAGTTACCGGTCTTTCGCTTCGAGAGCTTGAAAAATATCGGCAAAAGATCGGTATCATCTTCCAACAGTTCAACCTCTTAGACTCCCGCACCGTTTTCGGCAATGTCTCCTTTCCTTTGGAGGTTGCCGGAGAAAAACGGGATACTATAAAAAAACGGGTCATGGAGATACTGGACTTAGTGGGACTTTCAGGAAAATGGGATTTTTATCCCGGGCAGCTTTCAGGCGGACAGAAACAAAGAGTCGGCATCGCACGGGCGCTGGCAAATCATCCGGATATTTTGTTGAGTGATGAGGCTACCTCTGCTTTAGACCCTCTCACATCCCTTTCCATTCTGGATTTGCTCATGGACATCAATAAAAAGCTGGGACTTACCATTGTCCTCATCACCCATGAGCTTGATTTAATCCGGTATGCGTGCAGCCGCGTTGCGGTTCTTGAAGAAGGGCTTATAGTAGAGGCCGGAAGCGTAAAAAGCATATTTAGCAATCCAAAAAGCGAAACAGCAAAACTATTTATGAAGATAAACAGGGATTTTTCAAACCATGATTGGCAGGACGGCAGCGGTATATGAACAACGGCGGACTTACCAAATTATTAACCACCATAAAGAACGCTTTTAGCGCATCAACGTGGGGGATTGTAACTCCTTCCATCAGCCAAACGCTCTATATGGTCTTGCTTACTACCGTGCTGACCGGCTTTTTCGGCCTCATCTTAGGAATACTCTTAGTACTGACCGATAAAGACGGACTTTACCCCATGCCGATTTTCAATTCGGTGGTAGGGGCGGTTATCAACGCCCTCCGTTCCATGCCGTCAATGATCATCATCATCTTAACGCTCCCGCTTTCACGGCTGATCATCGGCATATCCTACGGCCCTAAGGCTTGTATTATTGCTTTGGCGATAACGTGTATCCCAATGTTCGCCCGCTTGGTGGAAAGCAGCATAGTGGAAGTCTCCAAAGGCAAATTGGAGGCGGCAAAAGCGATGGGCGCACGGAATAGAGAAATTGTTTTTAAGATCATGCTGCCTGAGGCGCTGCCAGCTTTGGTGCGCAACTTCACCATTGCCATCATAGCGATCATCTCCACTACCGCATTGGCGGGGTCTTTTGGCGCAGGCGGGCTAGGGGACGTAGCGGTGCGCTTCGGTTATAACCGTTTCCGTGCGGATATCCTTATTGCCTCCGTGCTGGTGCTTATTGTTTTGGTAAACGCGGTGCAGTTTTTAGGCGAAAGAGTCGCACGGTATATCTTGAAAAGACGCCATTTGATATAGGCGGCAAAAAACAATCAGCCGGCGGCTGATTGTATTGATTGTATTAAGGAGTATTGTATGAAAAGGGTAGTTGGTTTTTCTTGGGCGGATAAACATGAAGCTCTAAAAAGGGTTCCGAGAGCTCTAGAAATGATTATGGTTATGATGGTTTTCATAACCGCAAGCTGCGAACGAAATAAAAATGAGCAAAACAAGAGCGCTTCTCCTGAGACAAGCGCCACGGTTGAGGTGGCCGGCGCTGCTTTGGAACGGACAAAACTGGTGGTGGTAGCAGATTTAGTGCCTCACACGGAGCTGCTTGAATTCGTCTCTCCCAAGCTTGCGGTGCAGGGAATAGACCTTGAGATTGTTACCGTCATTGACGGCACCACTTCAAACGAAAAGACATCGGTAGGAGAATTCGACGCGAACTTCTTCCAGCATGAACCCTATTTGAAATCGGTGGTGGCTGAGCAGGGCTACGATGTGGTAAATGCGGGGAACATACATGTTGAACCCATAGGCGCTTATTCTGAGGTGCATCGGACAAAGGAAGAGCTGCCTGACAATGCAACGATTGCCATACCGAACGATGCGACTAATGAGTTTCGGGCTTTAACCATACTGGCGGAGAACGGGTTTATCAGGTTGAAGGAGGACATGGATGTTTATTCCACCACCACTTTGGACGTGGCCGAGTATATAAAGCCAATTACCCTTGTGGAGTTGGATTCGGCTGCGATTATTCGGGTGCGGGATCAGTTTGACGCCTACATCACCAACACGAATAAGGTGCTTGAGGCTGGAATAGATACTGGGACGGTCCTTTTTAGAGAAGGGAAGGATTCTCCTTATGCGAATATTCTTGGAGTAAAATCCAGCAGGGTAAACGATCCTGCTATCAAGGCTTTATACCAAGCTTTGACCAGTGAAGACGTGCGTCAATTTATCGAGGAGAAATACAAAGGTGCAGTTATTCCCGCCTTCTAGCAGGCAGGCTAGCCTGTTTCAAAGGTTTTTGTAACAGGGACAGGCGTACGGCTTTTTGCCTGTAGGAAGCGGGGCAAGGGGTCAGGCCAGCCTGTTTCTAAGGTTCTTGTAACGGGACAGGCGTACGGCTTTTTGCCTGCAAGAAGCGGGACAAGGGGTCAGGCTAGCCTGTTTCTAAGGTTCTTGTAACGGGACAGGCGTACGGCTTTTTGCCTGTAGGAAGCGGGACCAGGGGTCAGACCTCAGGCCAGCATACGGCTTCTTGCCTGTAAGCAGCAAATGCAGACCGAAAATGGAGTATTCTTAGTTAAAAATGAAGTGTTCTTAGAGAGGAAAATATCTCTTGTGAGTATGGTATTCTTGATAAGAGCGGAAAAATGTATGCTTCTTTATAAAAAGAAAGATCAGTTCCGCAAGAATAGTTGAAGGTGCGGCTCAAAAAGAGGCAGACCTCAAGGGCAGGTCAAAGCCGTTTGGCTTTGGCGGTTTAGTCGGATCAGGGTTGTAATCCAACTCGGATTAACAGAAAGAAAAGGTAGGGTCTCAAGTCCGCCCTCGTTAAACGGCGGCTCCCGCCTGCCTAAGACAAGGCTTTAAGCCTTAAAAAAAAGGAGTAACAATGAGTGAAATCAATTTACGGTCTTCGACCGTACCGGTTAGAGAAACACGGCTCGGATCAATTACAGGCTATTCCGGCACCGCAGCCGATTTGGTAACGTGCGCCCGACAAGGCTCTCTGAAAGAAAAAAACCGTTCTTTCAGCCAATGTCTAGGATGTTCAACATCAAACGCGGCCTGCACCCTTATCTTAATACAGGATGCCGCGGTGATAAGCCACGGCCCCGTAGGCTGCGCAGGCTGCCTGCACGAATTCGCCTTTACCTATCGAGTCAACGGCGTTCATCGCAATGTTTTTGAACCGGCGCAGCGCCGAATATTCAGCACCAATCTGGAAGAGAAGGACACAGTTTATGGTGGAAGCCAGAAATTGGCACAGGCAATCCGCGAAGTCCACCAGCGGGTCAAGCCCAATGCCATTTTCATCATCACAACCTGCGCATCAGGCATTATTGGAGACGATGTGCAGGGGGTAGCGGATGAACTTGAAGAGGAGATAGGCATCCCGGTTGTGGCTGTTTTCTGCGAAGGCTTTCGATCAAAGATTTGGACAAGCGGCTTTGATGCAGGCTACCATGCAATAGCCCGCAAGCTTATCAAAAAACCAAAGAAGAAGCAGGATGATTTAGTTAATGTGATCAATTTCTGGGGAGCGGATTCTATCGGCGAATGGTTCAAAGAGCTGGGCTTACGGGCGAATTACCTCACCCCCTTTGCCACAGTCGCCCAGATCGCCTCCTCATCAGAGGCTGCCGCCACCATGCAGGTATGCGCAACACTTGGCTCTTACTTGGGAGCCGCTTTGGAACAAGGGTTTGGCGTGCCTGAAATAAAAGTATCTCCACCTTACGGCATTACGCAGACGGAACGGTGGTTCAGAGAATTGGGCAGGATAACCGGCCGCGAACAAGCGGTTGAAACCTTTCTTCAGAAAGAACGAGAACGATGGACGCCGGCGCTGGAAGAACTGCGGGAAAAGCTTTCAGGCAAGAGCGCATACGTTACCGCGGGCGCTTCGCATGGACACTCTTTGCTTGCCGTGCTGAAGGAGCTCGGTATGCAGCCTTATGGCGCGGCAATCTTTCACCATGATCCTTTGTACGACAATGGGGCTGTAGCCGCGGATACCTTGCAGAACGTGGTTAATGACTACGGGGATATTCCCCACTACACGGTCTGCAATAAGCAGGAATTTGAGCTGGTCAACGTTCTGTACAAAACCCGCCCCGATATTCTGCTTGCAAGGCACGGCGGCATGACCCTGTGGGGGGCAAAGTTCGGCATCCCGTCGCTCTTGATTGGAGATGAGCATTTCGGCATGGGCTATCAAGGGCTTGTTCAATACGGCAAACGGATTCTAGAAACATTAGAGAATGATGAATTCGTTAAGAATTTCCAGAAACATGCGGTTAATCCATACACTCAATGGTGGCTGGCGCAAGACCCGTACAGCTTTCTAGAATCATAATTCTATTATTAAGGAAATACAGTAATGATGATTGAACAGCAGCGTTTTATGTGTTCGATTGGCGCAATGCAGACTGTGGTAGCGATTAAGCGCGCGCTCCCTATTCTCCATTCCGGTCCCGGCTGCGGAACTATGGTAGCGGGCTTTTTTGAGCGCTCGACCGGTTATTCAGGCGGTAATACGGCTCCCTGCACCAACTTTTCTGAAACGGATGTGGTATTCGGCGGCGAGGCAAAACTGGAGAAGATCATCCGCCATTCATACAAGATACTCAACAGTGATGTGCAGGTAGTTTTAACTGGCTGCACATCCGCTATTGTCGGCGATGATATTGCACGAGTAACAAAGCTTTTTGCCGAAGAGGGAAAGCCCATTGTATTTGTAGATACTCCCGGGTTTAAGGGTACCAACTATGAGGCTCACAGCACGGTTGTCAATGCAATTATTGATCAGTTTGTCAGCCGGTTTAACTCCGATACGCAAAAAGATCCTCGGTTAGTCAACCTTTTTGCCTCCATTCCCTACCAAGACCCTTTTTGGAAGGGTAATTTAGAAGAGTACAAGCGGCTTATCGAGGGAATAGGGCTTAAAGTCAACATCCTTTTCGGGCCTTATGCACAGGGTGTTGAAGAATGGAAAACAATTCCCAAGGCTAATTTCAATATTGTGATTTCCCCGTGGTTCGGCCTTCCAGTTGTGCAGCATCTCCAAGAAAAATACGATCAGCCCTTTTATCAATTCCCTTATATCCCCATCGGCGGCAATGAGACGACCCGTTTTCTGCGGGAATTGATCGCTTATGCTAACGAGAAAGGCGCGGGGCTTTCCGTTGCTGATGCGGAACAGTTCATCCAAGGAGAAGAATGGATGTTTTATGAAGAGATTGATAATCTGGCGACTTTCTTATTGGAATTCCGCTACGGGCTGCCCGCCTTTGTGCATATCATACATGACGCAAGTTATGTATTAGGAATGGCGCGTTTTCTCCTGCATGAGACTGGTATCGTACCGAAAGAGCAGTTTATTACCGATAAGACGCCGGAACAGTACCGGCAGGCTATTGAACAAGAAGCCGCCGGTATTTCTTCAAAGAAGACTATTCCGCTTTATTTTCAACCGGATGCAGGTCTCGCTCAAGAGCATATCCTTAACACGCACTATGAAGGCCGCGGCTTAATAATCGGCAGCGGGTGGGATAAAGAGCTTGCCCAGAAGAAACACTATGATTTCTTATCCGCCGCCCTTCCTTCCCCTTACCGGCTTGTGATGACCAGCGGTTACGCCGGTTATCGCGGCGGTCTGCGCCTTATTGAGGATATTTATAACCAAGCCTTAGGAACATACCGGTAATACCATGAGGAGATATGGACTATGAACGCTCAGCTTTTACACATTGCCAATAGGCACCCTTGCTTTTCTACTCAAGCTTCTATGAACCGCGGCCGTATACATCTGCCGGTAAGCCCTGTTTGTAACATACAGTGCCGGTTCTGTAAACGCACCTTTAATAAAACCGAAAACCGCCCCGGCGTTACCGCCCGCCTTCTTGAGCCTTTTGAAGCGGTTCCCTATATAAAAAATGCGCTTGAACTATGTCCGGAAATCACCGTTGTAGGTATTGCAGGCCCAGGCGATCCTTTGGCAAGCCCTCATGCGCTGCAAACGTTCAGGCTTATTTATCAAAACTTTCCGGAGATGATTAACTGTTTAAGCACTAACGGCCTATTGCTTGAGCGCTGCGCTCTTGATATGTTTCATGCCGGCGTCCAAACGGTAACTGTAACGGTCAATGCGGTTGAGCCGTCTATTCTAGAACAAATCTGCGCCTATATCATCGTGGATGGGGTTCGGTATGAAGGGTATGAAGGGGCTGCGCTTTTGATTGAAGCGCAAAAGCGGGGCATACAAAAAGCGGCGGATTTGGGGATGGTAATAAAGATAAATACGGTGCTAATACCGCCGATAAACGGCGATCATATAGCAGAGATTGCTCGAACCCTTAGCGGTTTAGGCGCCGGCATTATCAACATTATTCCATTGATACCACAGTACGAATTCATTGATTTTCAGGCGCCGGACTGTATTGATATAGGTCTTGCACGAAAAGCGGCGGAGGAATTTCTTCCTGTGTTCAGGCATTGTCAACACTGTCGTGCCGATGCTTGTGGTATTTTGGGTAAGAAGGATCTGTTCTCATCACAAACAGAACAGACTTTCTCCCACGGTTAGCAGCATAAGGCTGTTTCAAACTTCGGTGTTGGCATCAAAGGCGGCAGGCCAGCTTGCTTCTAGTGTTCGGCGTTGGCACCAAAGGCGGACGCAGGGCTTTTTGCCTACAAGCAGCAAGACAAGGGACAGGCGCAGACTCTTGTGGGTAAAAAGCTGTCCGCTGTTTCTGATACACCGCCGGAACTTTGAGACCCGCCGGCGGATTGGGAAAGGCTGCGCTTATTTAAGGAGGATTTTATGTCGTGGCGAATAGCGCTGGCAAGCATTGATAATGTACTGGTAACAGAACATTTTGGACGGTCGAGATATTTTTATATACGGGATTTAGAGCCTGATGGTACGAGTGAAACCGTAGAAAGGCGGCTCTTTCAGCCGCTCTGCGCCTCTTGTGAAGATCACAAGCCGCCGGAATTCACCCTTGATACATTTCAGGATTGTACTGCGGTACTTGCAGTAAAGGCCGGCTTTGCCGTTCAGAAACGCTTGGAAGAAGCCGGTATTGATCTGTTTGAAGGACCTGCCGTTATTGAAGAGGCTCTTAAAAAATTAGCGGCGTACTATGTACGGACAAGGAGAAAATAAAATGGGGAAAATAAAGCAAATTGCAATTTATGGCAAGGGCGGTATTGGCAAGTCGACAACGACGTCCAATTTAAGCGCGGCGCTTTCGCAGCTCGGATTCAAGGTAATGCAGTTCGGCTGCGATCCAAAAAGCGATTCAACCAATACGCTCCGTGATGGAACTTATATCCCAACGGTGCTTGACACCCTGCGGGAAAAAAACACGGTCAATGCCCGCGACGTCATTTTTACTGGATTTAACGGCGTGTATTGCGTGGAAGCCGGCGGCCCTGCGCCGGGCGTGGGTTGCGCGGGGAGAGGCATCATCACGGCGGTGGAGCTTTTTAAGCAGCAGCGCATCTTTGAGGACTTGGACCTTGATTTTGTCATTTACGATGTTCTAGGGGATGTAGTGTGCGGCGGTTTTGCCGTGCCGATCCGCGAGGGTATCGCAGAACACGTGTTTACCGTGTCCTCCGCCGATTTTATGGCGCTCTATGCGGCAAATAATCTCTTCAAAGGCATACAAAAGTACTCCAATTCAGGCGGGGCGCTCTTGGGCGGCGTCATTGCCAATTCTATCAACCGCCCCTACGCCAAAGAGATTATAGACGATTTCGCCTGTAAAACCAAAACGCACGTCGTCGAATACATTCCTCGCTCGGTAACCGTTACTCAATGCGAACTGCAAGGCAAGACGACTATCGAAGCGGCTCCTGCTTCCGCCCAAGCTAAGGTTTACCTAAGCCTTGCGGAGAAGATAGCAACCCACACGGAATCGCAGGTTCCTTCCCCGCTTGGTATTCAGGAATTGCGGGATTGGGCGGGCAAATGGGGGCAATACCTCTTGGCTTTAGAGACCGGCTACATCCGTGAGGAACTGGCCACCAATATCTAAGCTTCGCCTCGGTTTTTCGATCTTGCATATATGAGCGCCCAAAAGTTAGAAAGAAGCCGTGCCTGCCAGATAGAAAAACGTACTCTGCTTGGGATACCAGCAATGAAAGTTAGAGCAGCTAGCGTGGGCTGGCGCCTTAGGGGAGGGGCGCTAGTTGGGCGCTGTGGTTCTTCCAAATGGAGGCGCTTTTGTAGGTGTCTAGAGAGGCGGCAGACACAAAGATACGCGTGCCAGACGTGAACGCCGATTGACCGAGCGCCGGCGGCTTTTGTGCAAGAAGAGTTACAGAGCTAAGATTACTGCAATAAGCAAATGCACTCGTCCCTATGCCGGTTAAAGCTTCAGGAAGGGTTATGGTGCTAAGTTTCTCACAGCCGGCAAATGCGCTTTTCCCTATGCTCGTCAGAGTTGAGGGAAGGTTTACGGCGCTCAGAGTGTAGCACCCATAAAATGCCTTCTCCCCTATGCTCGCCAAACCTTCAGGAAGACTTACGGCGCTAAGACTACTGCACCAGTAAAATGCCCCGACCCCTATGCTCGCCAAACCTTCAGGAAAACTTATAGCGCTGAGCCAGTAGCACTGGGAGAATGCCCCGTCCCCTATCTTAGTCAAACTTGATGGAATGATTATGGAGGAAAACCTGCACCAAGCAAATGCACCGTCGCCTATGTCGGTTAAACCTTCAGGAAGGGTTACGGCGCTGAGACTGCACTCATAAAACGCCCAATTCCCTATGCTGCTTAACCCTGTAGGGAGGTTTACAGCGCTGAGACCGCTGCATCCATAAAATGCCTCATCCCCTATGCTCCTCAGAGTTGAGGGAAGGGCTATGGAGGAAAGGCTTTTGCACTCGGCAAATGTCGCATATTCTATGCTCGTCAAACCTTCAGGAAGGGTTATGGCGCTAAGTTTCTCACAGCCGGCAAATGCGCTTTTCCCTATGCTCGCCAGAGTTGAGGGAAGGTTTACGGCGCTCAGAGTACTGCACCAGTAAAATGCCTTCTCTCCTATGCTCGCTAAACCTTCAGGAAGACGTATGGAGGCGAGACTTTCGCACTCATAAAAGGCCCCATAGCCTATGCTGTTCAACGTTAATGGAAGGGTTACGGAGGCAAGACTTTCGCACCCATAAAATGCCCCGACCCCTATGCTGGTTAAACCTTCAGGAAGGGTTATGGAGGTGAGAGTTCTGCACTCATAAAATGCCTTTTCCCCTATGCTTGTAACCTGTAAGGGGACAGTTAGCGCACTTGCACTGCCATTGTAGGAAATCAGCACGCCGCTTTGAATGACAAAGTCCTTTCCCTGTGCGGCGGCGCTTGCGCCCAGTGCCGACAAAACCAGACATAAAACCACAATACGCTTTTTCATATAAACTCCTTTAATCTCCTTACTAGAAAATTATAAGAGAGGATAGTCTTTTACAGGGGAACAGTCTAGTAGAGAAGCGGACTCTGCAAAAGGTGCGCCTATTTCTATCAGGCAAAAAGCGGGACGTCCGCCCTTGGTGCAATACCGAAACTTAGAAACAGGCTGTGCCTGATCCGAGACGGATCACTCCGCTGATCCAACTTATGCCAAAACTCTGAAAATAACCTATGTGCGCAGCTTATGCCTGCTTTGAAATAGGCTCGCCTGCTTGATCTGTGGTTGCTTTCAGACAAGAAGCCGTACGGCGATTATCTCTGCGATGACCTGCTTTTCGGCTTCAAGAATGGAAGCAACGTCGGAACGGGTGAGATCAGCTCCTATTTTCATGATGCGGTCGATGATGTCGTTTTGGGCAAACGCGGTAACGTTGACGGCTTGGATGTGCATATTGCCGGCTTTGTTAGTAAACCCAAAGCTTGCTTCCTGCAGGCAAAAGCTGTACGTCCACCCTTGATACAATAACCTTTGAAACAAAGCTAGCGTGTGAAACAGGCACGGCCTGTCAATAGACAGGAAAACCCGTTTCGTTGTATTCAATTAGTATGAATTTATTCAATGCAAAACACGTATACTGTATTGGTATCAAAGGGACCGGCGTCTGCGCCCTTGCCGAATTATTACAAAGCACGGGA
>JAITAM010000061.1 GCA_031284085.1 Spirochaetaceae bacterium | reverse complement strand
CTTTTCAACGCCTACCCCAGCATTTCAGGGACTTTTGACAGCCCTGAGACCTCCTTTGACCCCGCCCATCACAAGGTTCACATAAACCTTCATCCGGGCATCGTCCTGCGCACCGCCGTTTCATCGGTAAAGACCAAGAAAGTGGCGGCCGTAGTATCGGGGACGGTCATCACTGCGGTAACGGACTTGAAGAGCGGCGCAATCAATACGGCGCTGACGCCGGGTCGGGACGTGAAGCTGTCGGGCTTGAAGCTCAAGGTAGCGGGAGAGGAAGCGGACGTGGGCTTATACTTTGTGCCTGAGAGCGGCGGTGCGGCGATAAAGGTTGATCCGTCGGATATAATAGTAAACAACCCAGCGGAACTGATAGCGGTAATACCTGCGCTGGCGGCGGGTATATACCGTGTGAAGATAGTAACGCAATATTCCAACTCAGGCAAACTCTTAAAGAGCCCACGCAGTTTTACGTTTGAGAAAGGCTTGACGGTAAGTTAAGAGTGGTGATTTTGGTTTATGGAGAAGGCTGCCTTCAAGTAATTGGGGGCAGCCTTTTTTCATGGCCAGTGGAACGCCTCCACACTACGCGATGGAACGTCTCCACACTACGCGGTGGAACGCCTCCACACTACGCGATGGAACGTCTCCACACTACGCGATGGAAGCTCTCCACACTATGCGGTGGAAGCTCTCCACACTACGCAGAAGAGGCAGCTCCCTGAGAAGGGTCAGACCTCCGACCCTCCAAATCAGGTCAGACCTCAAACCCCCAAATCAGGTCAGACCTCCGACCCTCAAATCAGGTCAGACCTCAAACCCCCAAATCAGGTCAGACCTCCGACCTCCAAAATCAGGTCAGACCTCCGACCCTAAAGCAGGTCAGACCTCCGACCCTAAAGCAGGTCAGACCTAGACTGCTTCTATCAGGCAAAAAGCCGTACCTCTGCTCCCGATAGCACAACCTTTGAAACAGCCTGTGGCTGAGACCTCCAACCCCCCAAATCAGGTCAGACCTCACCTTGCTGCTGTCAGGCAAAAAGCCGTACTCCGCTCCCGATAGAACAACCTTTGAAACAGCCTGTGGCTGAGACCTCCGACCCTCAAATCAGGTCAGACCTCACCTTGCTGCTGTCAGGCAAAAAGCCGTACCTCCGCTCCCGATACAAGAACCTTTGAAACAGCCTGTGGCTGAGACCTCCAACCCCCCAAATCAGGTCAGACCTCACCTTGCTGCTGTCAGGCAAAAAGCCGTACCTCCGCTCCCGATAGAACAACCTTTGAAACAGGCTGGCCTGCTTTGAAACAGCCTGCGGCTGCGAAAGTTTTTTTGTTAGAACTAGTATTTTCCCAACTTCTGTGTTATACTATCTGCAGGTATGGTTGCTATTAATTTTCGTGATACACGAGGATTACATTCGATTTCTGAGAGGCTTGTGTCCAATTATGGCGGCACATCATGTATTGAAATGGTAAAGGCTAAGAAAAAAGGCATAAAAGTCCCGCTTATCGTTGATTCGGAAAATGATACGGCTAAAGAACTGTATGCCGCTGTCTGTTCAAAAACGGTTGCCACGCTTTTTGTCCATCTATATCCCAAAGAACAATACACCCCGATTTTATTTCTTATGCTTTATGGAGGCTTGTTTGCTACACTTGAATTGGGTATTATTATTGTAATTAAAGGTAGGCAAATATGGTAGAAAGACCACAATTAGCTTTTGTTAATTTTAAGAAAGGTTCCTTTATTATCATGGAAGGCGACCAACAAGCCGACCGATTCTTTATTATCCGCGCTGGGAAAGTAGAAATTTATAAAGAAGCTGAAGTAATAAAAGAAGCGGAAGGCGATATCCTTGGACCGGGTGATTTTTTCGGCGTTGTCTCAACTATGTCTAACCACGGTCATATTGAAACTGCTCAGGCAATAACTGATGTCGCCCTCATCTCTGTTCATAAGAGTCAATTTGAGGGTTTGATCCAATACAATACCCCTATAGCCATGAAAATTATTCTCCAATTCTCCCGACGGATGCGTTATTTAGACCACGCTCTTACGCAGATTACCTTGAAAGGGAAGAGTGAAGAGGAGGGAACGTCTCTTTTATGGACTATTGCGCAGTTTTACGATAGGCAGATGAAAAAATCTCACGCATTTTACTGCTATCACCGGTATATAAAGTACTGCTCGAACGGCGATAATATTTCTTATGCAAAGGAGCGTCTTAAAAAACTTGCTCCGTACGCTTCAGAGGTAAGACTTGAGTATAATGCAGACGAGATAGCAAGGTCTTACCAAAAAGACGATATTATTTTTTCTGAAGGTGAGATGGGCGATGAGCTGTTCATTATCAAGTCCGGCTCCATTGAAATAACAAAGTACATGAATAATAACGAAGTACTGCTTGCTCTGCTTAAAGCCGGCGATATTTTTGGAGAGATGGCATTACTTGAATCAAAGCCGCGCTCGGCAACTGCCATAGCTTTTGAAGATTGCCAGCTTATGATCGTAACACGGCTTAACTTCCAGAGAATGTCAGAAACGCAACCACAAATTGTAGCTCGGCTTACCCAATTGCTTGCAGAACGGATATGGTTTATTTACAAGCAGCTTAGCAATGCTTTGATTAAGGATCCGGTTCAACGAATTTACGATGTTCTCCTCATGCAGCTTGAAAAAGACCGAGTACCAATTTCCTCTCGTCAAATCTATGAGTGCAATTTTGGTCCGCGTGAATTTGCAACAATGGTCGGTATTCCGCACAATGACATTAGCATTTTACTGAGCAAATTGAAACGAGAAAGTGCGAGCAAAAGTATTGAGATTGATAAAGAAACTAATAAAATAAAAATTATCAATGTGGATTATATATTCAGACAGTGTATGGTTTATCGAAGTATTAGAAGACGTGAGATGACTCGGGAAGTGAATTTATAAAAAGGTAATGCTTTATATGGTAGCCTCGTATGTATTAAGGTGAAAATAAAGCAGACAGACAGTCCTTCTATCGAAGGTTTATTGATAAAAAGGAGGTCAGGATCGAGTCCTGTAGGCTGTTTCATCCCAAACGAAATTGGTTTTTACAGCCTTTCTTGTAATGAAAATCCGAATCAAAATATTGATCGTAGTCTTGCCTCTCCTTACAGCTTCTGTGGTGCTGGTTGGAGTCTGTTCGTATCTCTTAGCTTCATCGTCGGTTACCCGGCTTGCGGTAGACTTTTTAGACTTCAAAGCCGATGAGCTTGAGAA
Organism: Spirochaetaceae bacterium; assembly: GCA_031284085.1. Lineage (GTDB taxonomy): Bacteria > Spirochaetota > Spirochaetia > Treponematales > Breznakiellaceae > BOBG01. The sequence goes on along the minus strand of JAITAM010000061.1, from coordinate 4,350 downwards.
CTATGCAGTCGGGCAATGGAACTTGCTTGTTGATAATAATGTAACCGAAGAGCTTCTCATGCAGAGTGCCGCTAAATCGGCTATTGAAATCTTTGCTTCGAGCATACTCAGGAGTAATACGGAGACCATCTTTATGCTTTCAAACGATGGTACAATAGATACATACGCCGGTACGGTATTACCAACCAATGAAGAACGGCAAGCACTGACAAGTTATGAAACAAAGCGGGGATTTATACCATCAATATACATAGCCGGTTCTAGCCGTGTTGCTTATACCTTTCCTTTTTCACCGTTTTCATGGCAGGTGTTTATCACCGAGGATCGCAAAACCTTTTATGGCACTGTTGAACAGATATTCCGAACTTCCGCATACATTCTTGCAGGCGCATTACTAGTAGGAATAGCTTCTCTTGTCTTTACCTCAGGCTACCTCACAAGGCCTATGGAAGCTATGCTGCGGACCATGCAGACTATCATCAAGTCAAATAATCTTAACAAGAGAGTTCCGGTCTTTTACCAAGATGAAATTGGCCACCTGTCTCATACCTTCAATAATATGCTCAGTGAACTCTCAGCTGCTTATACTCAGATAAAAAAATACGCCTTTGATGCAGCTATTGCACAAAAGCAGGAGATGAAAATACGCAATGTCTTTCAGCTATACGTCCCTAAAGATGTTATTGAAGAAGTTTTCGCCAGCCCGGAAAAGATGCTCGTCGGCAGCAACCGGAATACTGCCGTTCTCTTCTCAGACATACGTTCATTTACCACTATTTCCGAGCGCATGGCGCCCGATGAGCTGGTCAATTCACTAAACCGCTACTTTAGTGCAATGGTTAATATCATTATGGACCGGAATGGCATAGTGGATAAATACATAGGTGATGCTATTATGGCGATTTTTGGAGCGCCGACATCTTACGGAAACGATGCGCTCTCTTCAGTGCTGTCCGGACTAGAGATGATGGCTGCTCTTAATGACTTTAACAAGCTACAGCTCTCTTTAAGGGCGCCGGAATTCAAAATAGGGGTAGGTATTAGCTACGGTATTGTTACCGTTGGAAACATAGGTTGTAATAAAAAAATGAACTATACTGTTATCGGCGATACGGTAAACCTAGCCTCAAGGCTTGAAGGTTTAACAAAGAAGTACCGACAGCCGGTTTTATTTTCAGAGAGCGTGTGGGAAAAGGTTCATAACGATCTACCGTGCAGGACCGTTGATAAAGTTGCCGTAAAAGGCAAGACACTAGGTATTCCTATTTTTACCGCCAAGCTTTCAGTCACCGATACCGAAAAAGAAGCGTGGAAATACCATGAGGATGCTACAGTTTACTACTATTCTCAGGATTTCCAGAAGGCGCTTACCGGTTTCACCAAAGTTCTCTCCATCCTTCCAGGCGATTCTATCGCAGATACCTTTGCAAAACGATGCTATATTTATAGGAGCGAGCCGCCGCCTGCGGATTGGGATGGAGTCGAAATTATGCACGAGAAATAATGGTAATTAGGCATGAAGAATACTGTACTGTTCTTTTTTTTCATCACTTCTGTAGTATCCGCTCAAGAAAGCCTTCCCATTGCTTTAGATGAAACGCAAGCTGTTTTGCTGGTTCGTCATCGCGGAGAAACACCGGAAGACACGTATATATTCGGCAAGATTAGCTATGCAACAGAGGCGATCAGCCGAGTTTTTCAGGATCAATATCTTAGCATTATGGGGCGCTACACAACCGATGATTTGGGCTTTGAAGTAGTACAAATGTACTGTGAAACCGATCGGGTTCGCTGGGCGTTGCTCGTTGATACCGACTTTCGCGATTCAAATCTCGTGTGGTACTTCAGTATATACGATGCCGTAGAGCAGAATATCCGGGCGCAAGACCTGTTCTCGCTTTTTCTGTATTTAGGAGTCTATACTGAAGATGCTATGAACCTTTCTGCACAAAGGCTTATTGAAAAATGGCATCGATCGTTTCAAGAACCGAAGCGTTTTGCTGATTATCAGGCGGTACAACAAAGGCAGCGCTTTGTTTCACAGCAGGAGGGCGTTACTGTTTTTTGGGGCAAAGACAACAGACAGGAGATCGGTATCATAGAACAGAGCTATCTTATTGCTCCTCTGATTCTGTTCCCAGTCGACGTGCCGGTGTATGGAACGATAGCAAAAGATGGTTACTGGCCCCAAGATTTTGTCATACCTGAAGGCATTACCCAAGAGCCGCTTAAGCTTAAGGTGCTACAAAAAATAACCCGACACAGCTTTGGCTTTATGTTGGCGCTGCGAAGTCTTGAACACTCTTCTTTTGATTTTGAATACCGCTTCCATATCCTGCCGGATCGCTTCTTCCTTTCAGGCGGTTGGTCTATATGGAGCGATAAAACGGAGCTGTCAGGCGATTCTGAAACGGTACATCACGAGTGGCGTCTCAGAGCCGGACTGTATTTATTACCGTGGAACGATTTTGTATTCCGTCTTTTTGCCGGCACCGGTCTTTCCTTTACCCTTACAGACAATTTTCAATCACGCTTTCTAGCCGATCCTCTGATCCTAGGCGCAGAGTACCATTTTTCCAAATGGGCTTTTGTTGCCGAATACCGATTCCCAAGCGTTTTAGGCTATTCCCGCTCCTCTTTGGGCAGCGCTGCTTTGAATATGGATTCTTTTCTTTCCTTTGGAGTACAGCTCAAATGGTAAACGGCAAAACCCGCACTCTCAATACAAGAACTCCTTCTTTTTTTGGAGAAAAGTCTCAATGATAAACAGAGTTTTGTTCCGGCTTTACCGTACGCTTATGATCCTGTGCCTGTTCATCTTTTTCCCGATGCTCCCTGATGCACAAGAGCCGCCTGAATCGCTGATCAATATACTTTATCGACTTTCCTTTGATCAGGAACTCTATCAGGCGGCGCAGATCATTGGCGTTTCTACGTGGGATAAGCATTTGCTTCCCTTTCCCCCTGAGGATACGTGGCTCTATTCTCTCCAATACCATTTGTCAAACATTGCGTCAATCTCACGCGTCTTTATGAATACCGCTGAATACGATCCTTTTGCTTTTGCCAATGAAAAAGGCATACCGGTTTTTGTTGACATAGAGATCGGCGGCGATATAGGCGTTCCTGATATTGAAGTGCGCTACACCATTCAGGAAGTTTTTGCCAAATCGCACACGATACGCAAGAGCTACCGCGCCGATTTTCCTTCGGAATACGATCTTTTGTCCTTTTTTTGGGCGCAGCTGGTTGTTGATGTGGAGAACTTCGTTGCAGGAAGGCTAAGCCCTCCTCTTACCATACGAGGAGCGGCGCACAGTCTGGTCTATGGTATTGCGGACACCCCGCTTGTGCTGCCGGAGGAAGGGGTTTTGAATATGCCGGTTTACCTTCCACGCACCTTTCAATGGAAGATGGTCAACCCCGGCTATTACACACGGACAGGTACTTTCTTTGCCGACAAAGACAATACCGAACTGACTCTTCCGCAGGAACGTTTTTCCTCTTTTTCTCTTGATCTCGGTCTATTTATGGGACGTTTTCCGGACTTGTGGTTCTCATGGTATGAGCCTTCCTGCCATTGGGTCTTTAGTGTTGGAATTCAACAGCAGGCTTTTGGACTGTTCCTCTCTGAGCCGGGAACGGACAGTAGTTTTTCGACTCAACCGCTGCTCATGCCCGGCTTGAGTGCTTTGTACCGGTTTTATAATAGTGACAAACCCTATTCGCCGACCTTTTTTCTCAGCGCCGTATTGTTTATGCGCATAAACTATGCGGACTTTCACTTTGAAGACCTGACAGTTGGTGGAACGGATTTTGGCGGTCTGCATACCGACGATCTTATATGGACTATTCTTCCTGCAGGGCTGGCTTTTGACAATTTTAGCCCCGTGAGTTTTGGGTTAAGCGCAGGCTACAACTGGGAGAGCCGATCAGGGTTTTCTTTTTTCTTTGAAGGAGGGGCTGCTTTTTACTTTCTGGGTAGCGACTACCGCAATTCTCCTTCCAAAGGCAGCTCTGATGCGGGTATACTCCAATTTTTTTTAGGCGATGCGTTGTACATTGAGGCGCCGACCTTTCGATTCGGTCTGCGCTACCGCTTTTAAGCGCGGTGTTTTTTGTTCTGCGGCTGATTGTATTGGAACAGGGTGAACTGTGAATCGTTGGAATAGTCCGCGTAATTTTTACTTTAAGTGATGCCCAGAGGGGGAGTTGAACCCCCAAGCCTCGCGGCACTAGTACCTGAAACTAGCGTGTCTGCCAATTTCACCATCTGGGCTTTAATAAAAGCATAGCAGATAACGACAATTTATGCAAGCTAAAATCAATGCTTTCTCAACAGCCACAGCC
>JAITAM010000036.1 GCA_031284085.1 Spirochaetaceae bacterium | reverse complement strand
AGTATCCTTGAGCTACTTACGATTGTCAATAGCTTTTTAATTGCATGGCGCAGATAAAAAGGAGGAGAAACCCTTGAAGGCTTCTCCTCCTTTTAAGAAAGAGCAGGCGGCTAGAACTGTGCCGTCTACTCAGAAAGACCTTTAATTTTTGCAGTCTGTTACTGCACTGATAAAACCATCATAGTGTTTTTCAGGTCCGGTAATAAATGAATCATTCGCAGAAGTGCCGTTATACTCGATTGATACCAGTTTCTTGTCATCGCCTTTGATAATTAACTTACCGAAAGAAGAAACTTTCATTTTAATCTCAGCCGCTGTATCAATAAAAGAAGCAGAGGAAAAATCGCCTATCACCCCAGTTGTTCCAGCGGGTATTTGAGGAATAGTGCCGCTAGCAGCTATTACCTGTGCATTTGCCCCTGCAAATACAAGCTTGCCGGGATTATTTTCATCATCTCTTATCAGTATAATCTCACCAACTTTTCCTTCAGTGGAAGTAGCACCGAGGTCAATCGTAACTCCTGCACCGATGGTAAGAGCATTATTCTCTCCTCTCTGTTGCGTTATGGTCGGTGAAGTGCCGGCAGCAGTCAAAACTCCGGCCGCACTGCTTAAACTTGCGCCGTTTGTACTGGAAGTAATAGTAATGTCATTCCTTGAAGCCGTCCATGTACCTACACCGCCAAATACAGTTTTATTGAAAGTTACGGTGCCGTTAAAGGTATAACTACCAACAGTTTTAATAAAGATTTCAAGCACTCCATTGGCTTTAATAATTATCTTGCTGTCTTCGTTTGCTTGTACTTCTCCTCCTTCTACTGAAAGAGTTCCTCCACTTTCTATAGAAAGGATTCCTTCGTTTCTTATAGAAAGTGTTTTACCGGCTGGCACAATAAGCTCTGTGCCCTTAAAAACAGTAATACTTGTTATATTAAAAACCGATCCCGCCACACCGGCTGAGGGCAAGGTAACTGTTCCGAGTATGTTGTCGACACTATATCCTGCTATAAGGTTTGCGTCTAAACCTTGTGCTAATTGCCATACCGGTGATGTTGAGGTCTCCGCCGTTATGGTAACCGGAGCAGTCTGTGCGTCAGTCTCAATGGTAACGGTAACGGTCTCCTCTCCACTCTGACTCGTACTGTGAAGGTTGTCCGCTGATCCTCCCGGCGCCGCCAGTTTGGGAAACTTCAGCGTTATGATATTTTCGGTTACGGTTACCCTCTCTGCTGCAAGTTCTGTAAAACTGCCAGTGGGAGCAGTTATTGCGATTGTAACAGCCGTACCGTCATTCTTGATGTAGGCTTTAGCATCTGTTACAAATGAACCGCCGGTTGCCGTGATAGTCAAGGTATCAGTGCCTCCATCTACCTTGATATTTTCTTTTGCAGGCGCAATATCTTCCCAAACAGCCTCGAGCGTAGTATTGGCGTAGATTCTGAATGTAGCATTTTTCCCATAGAGTCCTCCCTCACCGGTTTTCCGCCATCCCTGAAAAAGACTACTGTCTTTTTTAAGATCAGTACCATCGGCTACCGTAACGAGCTCTCCTGATTTATACTCTGTGAGATCTTCGGGAACCGCGCCATCTGTATATCCGTTGCCATCGTAGGTTACCGTGTATGTTGGGACTGCTGGAGGAGTATCCGACTCTCCATCATCCGTGTCTCCAGTGGAGCAGCCTATAAAAAAGAGCGCATTTAATAAAGCTACCGCTCCAATGATCAATCGTTTCTTCATAAAAATCCTCCTCATTCTTCTTCGTTTTGTATTTTAATCAGGGGCTTACAGCCCTTGTTAAAACCATCATATTAGGGAATGAGGGCTTTGTCCAAAAGCCCTCCACGAACCGGCTTCCCCTTTGCCGTTCTCAGGTGGCCTGACCTCCGCCTGCTTCTATCAGGCAAAAAGCCGTATGGCCGCCCTCTGATACCAACACCGAAACGTTGAAACGGGCTGGCCTGCTTTGAAACAGCCTACGGCTGCTATCAGGCAAAAAGCCGTACCTCCGTTTCTGATACAGCAACCTCTGAAACAGCCTGTGGCTGAGACCTCAAGCTGCTAAACAACCTGCGGCTCTCAGTATGCTCTTAGAAAACGTAGTTCGTCACGAATACGCAGAAAACTTTCATACCGATCAGGGTGAATAGCTCCCTCGTTAAGAGCATCAAGAATACTACAGCCTGACTCATGCTCGTGTGAACACGATAAACCGAATTGACAGGTCCCGACCAAAGGCGCAAATTCACGCAGGTAATACACAAGGTTCTCCTCGCTTATACCGGCAGGCAGTAAAGTGCGGATGCCGGGAGTATCAATAATGCGCGTGCTCTTATGCTTCTCCGTCCCCGCTATATCAAAAACCGATGCCATCACTGTTGTATGGTTGCCCCGATCGTACTTCTGATTAAGCGCACCAATTCTGATAGGCGCACGGGGCGACAATGCTTTGATAATACTCGACTTGCCCACGCCTGATTGTCCCAGCATCGTAACGCAAAGGCCGCTCAAAGCGGCACGAAGTTCGTCCATGCCTTCGCCGTTAAGAGCGCAGACCCGAAAAACAGGATAGCCGAGCCGCTGAAAGTCGCATAAGCGGCTCTCTATACACAAATCTTCTGCAAAAAGGTCTTTCTTATTACACACAAGCATAGCAGGGATGCCGGCACAGTCGGCTTGCAAAAGAGCGCGATCAAGAAAACGAGGCCGAAAGGGTGGCTGTTCAGGCGTAGTTACGCAAAGCACAAGGTCAATGTTGCAACTGATGAGTTGCGGAAGCTGCCCTCGCTGTTTAAGGCGCATGAGCATATTCCGCCGCGCCTCAAGCCCAACAATGAGTCCCCGATCAGGGTCGGACTTGTCGCACTCGACCTGAACACGATCTCCCACCGCAAGCGGGTTAGCGTAAAGCCCATCATCCTTAAACACCTTGCCTTTAAGCCGGCATTCGATAATCCGAGCATCATCAAGGGCTACAGTGAAGATGTTCCGAGAGCCGCAAAGAACGGTAGCTATCATAGGATGTCTTGCAAGAGCCGCAGCTCCAAGTCAAACGATTGCGCATAGTGCAGCCACGCTCCTTCAAGAGGCATGGTTCCAGTTACGAGCAAGAGGCTTCTTTGAGGCGTACCGCTCTCAGGTCTGCCTAAAGGCTCCAAAAGCAGTTCTGCTCGGCGTGCAACTCCTGCAACCGAGTCGTAAATGCGCATTTCAGGCGCCCCCGCCTGTGCAAACTCTTCCCGCAAGAACAAAAAGTGCGTGCAGCCGAGCACCACAGCGTCAACACCGCAGCGCCGAAACTGCTCAATAAAGGGAAGGACTGCACGCCGCCGTTCCAGCGCCGTTGCCCCTGAAATGCCATGCTCTACAAACTCAACTAATTCCGGCGCCGCAAGCCCCGTGATGGTACAATCCTGCCCATAACGAGACGCAAGGCGGGCTATGTACGGGTCTTCTATGGTGCGCTCGGTTCCAAGCACCCCGATACGCCGCGTCCTGCTCTCCTGAACAGCGGGCTTGACCGCAGGGACAGTCCCTACGAAGGGCAAATCCCTGAAAGTAGCGCGCAGCGTATCAAGCGCTGATACCGATGCGGTATTGCAGGCAATAACCACAAGCTTCGGCCTAAACTTGTGGTGCAGTTTTTCGACAAGAGAGCAGATCACGGCGGCCAACCCCGTGCGCTCTTTGGTGCCGTAAGGGAAATTCAGCCTATCGGCAAGATAGATAATTGTTTCTGCAGGGTTGCGGGCGTGGAAATAGCGATAATACGCAAGCCCGCCTATGCCTGAGTCTAAAAAAAGAATAGGGCTATCACTCATGGAACGAATTATACCACAGCA
>JAITAM010000030.1 GCA_031284085.1 Spirochaetaceae bacterium | reverse complement strand
AGACCCACGACAAGACTGAATAGATAAATAACGGGGCTAGTATGGCATTTTGCTTTAGTGCGGCGCTCTTTTTCACGAGCGCTGACCTTAAGCTGGAGGTCTGGCCTGCCGTGTCCCTTCAATTAGCACGATGAATCTGCTGGGCTGTGTACGCTTGGGCTTCGTTTTCATATAAATCAACTTCTGCTTCACGAATCCAGCCGGACGGCTCTATCATAACCCAAATATCGTACTTGCCCTGACTAATAAAACCACGCCGTTCAATGATCTTGGTAAAGTCTCCTCTGCGAAGATAGCCGAAAGAGCTGCTGGTTAGGTCCGGTTCGTGGTTTAATTTGGTATAAGGAACGTTGATCACACCATAGGCGATTATCTTTCGTGAAAGCGGATAGGTAGGCGATACGCTGATCCTCTCTTCAGGAGAAGAACGATTGCAGCCGCTGCATATAAAAACCAAGAGCAGTACAAAAAGCCATTTATGGTAAAAAATAGTCGAATGATGTATACTCATAACTGTGAAAATTATACCATTTTTATCAGTTTTAGTCATTAGTTTCATCGTTCCTTCAAGCCTCTTAGGCGATCACCGCTTTTCTATTGCAACCGGCGCAGGCTTTTTAAGCGGCACGAGTGAGGAAATAGTGTATCAAGATACTGTTGACAATATTGTGTTAAGCCAGCTCTCATGGGAAATGAAGCCTTTGTATTATATGTCGATAGAGCTCGATTATGCACCGGCCGATAGGTTCAAAAAAGCCACTGTCTTTCTTGATCTGTCATTCAAATTTGGGCTTGAAGGCATTACCGGCACTATGGAGGATCGTGATTGGCAGGATTACAGCAACACAAATGCCCTGACAAACTATTCCACACATGACAATTATACCAAAGATGCCTTTATACTCGACGGCGAGGCGGGCTTTCTTTTGCCCCTTTCTTCACGCTACCTCTTTAAGGTCTCAGGAGGCTTTTCCTATATGACCTTTTCATGGAATGCACGAAACGGCTACCTGCAATACGCCAAAACAGAAGGCGGCTATTACGATACGAGTGTATATCCTTGGAGCGATTCCCTTCCTAAAAAGTACCTTTACGGACCAGTTATATCGTACTCCCAGCAGTGGCTCAACGCTTTTTCCGGCTTTTCGTTTTCTATGCCGGTCTTGCAGCTCTTTACCGTAGAGCTTGGGCTTAAAATAGGAACGGTTCTTTACTGCGTAACCTGTGATGATCACTATTTACGACAGCTGCAATTCGATGACTTTGTATCCGGTGGACTTCTTGTTGAACCGAAATTGATGCTTTCCTTGAGCAAAAGGAATATTGATGTAGTGATGTACGTTTCGTATCGGAGTATTAAGGGGACTCAAGGGGCAACGTACTACCAGCAAACCGGCTACCAGCAAAGCGCCTCTACGCAAACGGTATTCAAATCTTCAGGGGGCGGCGGCACCGGCTTTTCGGCATTAGACACAGGCTTTACCTTAAAGCTGTCCTTTTGAATAAAAGTTTTGTATTGCTTTCTTTCCAGCCTTTGCTCTCTTTATTACGAGGTCTATGATCTTTAGGTAAATGTGATGACATGGTTTTACCTGACTAGCAAGCGGATGGTCTTTATGGCCTCCGCTTGCTTTTTTATCCCCCCTTTTTAGACGTTATCCCCAATTCCAGTATCATTATCCTATTCCCTCTTGAAAGCTCTTGTGCTATACTGTGTACCATGCAGTTATCAAATATAAAAGAGCTATTATCAGGATGGCTTGGTGTATGTGCTGATTTTCTACGCACATACCGCAAGTATGTATTAGCAATGTGCGGGCTTATCGTAGTGGTCGTGGTGTTTTTTTCATCGGTCCTTCCTGTAATAGCTCGCATGGCGCGTGAGAGCGGCTCTAAGGTGAAAGTAGTGGAAAAAACTCTGGCCGATAGTTTTAGCACTCGGCTCATAGAACCGGGCGATATGTTCTTGGTGGATGAGCCTAGTTTCTTCCCCCAGATCATTCTAAGCCGTGAACCGCAGGCATGGTCGGCAGAAGATGTGCAGTCTTTCTGGGTTGATCCTTTGCAGCAAGGAAGCGATCGGTGGCAGGAAGAAGTGAAAGAAGCGCTTGATACGTTCATGGAGAAAATCCCCTAATGAAAGGCCGCATCTTCGTCTTTCTTATCGTCTGCGCCGGCTTGGTTGAAGCGCAAGATATGAGTCTTCCTTTCTCACGGACGGCACGGGTACAAACCGGACAAATGGTAGAGATTCCTTACAGAGGAACCGGCTGGGTATATTTAGGTGAGTTAAGCGGACAAAGAGGCATCAGCTATGAAGCACGGCGTATAGATTCAGAGGGCCAGACCTTCATCTTTTCTATCGGCGGGGCCGGAACCTTTGCCCTTAAATTCTACCGGCAAGACTTCGTTCAGGACTTAGTTATAAACGACTACATTATGATAAGAGCCGTTGATCCGCCTCGCTCCTCTGCAGGCAGTTGGTTCAGGGAACCTGAGATGGCAGCTCGCGTTGTGGTAGGTCCACGCTGGCCCTCTGCCGATGATGCTCTTGAATCGACATTGCCGCCTTCAGAACAAGACTCTGATGCACAAAGCTATGCCTTCTCCGATTATCTGCACTTGGCGCAACAGGCGTATAACACAAAACACATACAACAGGCTTTGTCTTTTATGGATAAGCTTGTAGAGCAGTATCCGGCCGGGAACGACGAGGTCTGGTGGCTTTACGGGCAGTTGTTTGAAGCGCAGGGTGCAACGCGGGACGTGCGCTCGGCCTTCAATTACTATTGCAGGCTTGTGCAAGACTATCCGCATAGCCCTCGTGCCACTCTTGCATTAAAGCGCATTGCTTACCTTGAGCGCTATTACTTTTTTATTCAGTAGTATGGGAACACCTTCGGCGCTGCTTGAGAGCATTTTATACCTTGAATCGGATCCGGTTGATAAGGCGCTGCTTGCCAAGCGCTCTGGTTTAGACATGGAGTCGGTTAGTGCGGCACTAGAACAACTACAAGACAGGCTTAACGCAAGCGAGTGCGGCATAGAACTGGTTCATATAGGCAGCGGCTTTCAACTTTTGCCTAAACAGGAATACTGGGACCTCCTCAAAGAGCATTACGGTAAAAAGAATGACGTGCGGCTTTCGCGGGCCGCTCTTGAGACTTTATCTATCATAGCCTATTCGCAGCCCATTACCCGTGCTGAGATTGAGAGTATTCGCGGCGTGTCGGCGGACACTATGATCCGCCTTCTTGTGGAAAAGGGTCTCATCAAGGAGATAGGGAAAAAGGATGCTCCGGGGAAGCCTACGCTTTTTGGGACCACCAAAGAATTCCTCAGGGTCTTTCATCTTACCAGTATAGCCGACTTACCGAAGCTGACGGACTCTGATCAAGAGCGTTTTGCTCTACCGCTTGTAAATGGAACGGAAGACGGTCTAACGGAAGACGGTGTGGAGCAAGCGCCTGACTCTGACCTATGAGGTCTGACCTGTTTTTGGGGGTCGGAGGTCTCAGCCGCAGGCTGTTTCAAAGCAGGCCAGCCTGTTTCAAAGGTTTTTGTATCGGGAGCGGGGTACGGCTTTTTGCCTGAAAAGCGGGAGAGGTCTGACCTGTTTTTGGGGGTCGGAGGTCTCAGCCGCAGCCTGTTTCAAAGGTTTTTGTATCGGGAGCGGGGTACGGCTTTTTGCCTGAAAAGCGGGAGAGGTCTGACCTGTTTTTGGGGTCGGAGGTCTCAGCCGCAGGCTGTTTCAAAGGTTCTTGTATCGGGAACGGAGTACGGCTTTTTGCCTGCAAGAAGC
>JAITAM010000211.1 GCA_031284085.1 Spirochaetaceae bacterium | reverse complement strand
TGTGAGCTGCCGCACGGATTTTTGCTTTCTAAACGATCGTATAAGACTAAAACTACTTTGGGAAAGAGGGTCAGACCTCCGCTTGAGGAAGGGCCAGCCTACGGCTGCTTTACAAAGTAAATCTCTTGTATCCCATGCCCAAGAGCCAAAGCACGCTCTTCAAAGTTCGTACGAGGACGCCATTCTTGCGCCGGAGCAAAACCGTCAAACGCATTACAAAGACAAGGCGTGGACGATAACTCCTGATATGCCCACTGCGCATAATCAAGCCAATCCGTAACCATATAAATAAAGCCGCCGCCTTTCAGTTTGGCAGCCAAAAGATCGGTAAAAGGCCGGGTAACAAGCCGGCGCTTATGATGGCGCTTCTTCGGCCACGGATCGGGAAAGAAAATGTGAAAACCTGCCGCAGAACCATCCGGTATCATAGCTTCAACCACCGCAACGGCATCGTACTCAATGCACAAAACGTTGTGCAAAGACCGCTTTTCAATTTCCAAAAAGAGCTTGCCGATACCCGCTTTATGCACTTCTATACCCAGATAGTTGATAGAAGGGTTGCTCTGCGCAATGCGCACCGTGGCGGTTCCCATTCCAAAACCTATCTCAATGATAACCGGGCTGCTGTTCCCGAAAACAGCGGCAAAATCAAGCTGCGCTTGCGAAAAAGGAATGCCATACTGCGCAGACAAGGCCGTATATGCACGCTGCTGCGCATTGCTTATATGGCCGCTGCGGCGGACATACGTTCTAATGCTGCTATCATGTTCCATAAACTATTCCTACCCAGACCTTTTGCCTTACTTCACGTATAAAATACCGGCTTGAATATGCTCATCAAATGTCCGCGAAAAATAATGCCGCCCTGAAGACGGCTCTATAAGCCTGAAATAAAGGTAATTATTCTCATCCGGATTGAAAGCCGCGTTTAAGGCAACCGTACCCGGAGACGCGATAGGACCGGGCGGCAGCCCTTTGTTGGTGTAGGTATTATAGTCGTCTTGGATTTCAATATCACGATCAAAAAGCCGCTCCGGATGCGGACGCCCCTGTATCTCGGTAATAATGTATTCTACCGTGGCGCACGACTGAAGCGCCATGCCGGTATCCAGCCGGTTGTAAAAAACGCCCGCCATAACCGCCGCTTCTTGCGGCGCACGATACTCACGCTCCACGATTGAAGCAACCGTTACTTTTTGGTACAAATCCTCGGCGCTCAAAGACTGCGCTTGTGGAAAATCGTCAAGGCGGCTGAAAAAGGTTTGAGCCATCGTATCGACAACACGGACGGCCGAGAAGGACAGCGGAAAAAGGTAGGTGTCGGGGTATAAATAGCCTTCCATAGTGGAGGCTGGGATAGAGTATTTGGCCAGAATATCCGGATTGGAGGCGGCGTTAAGGAAGTCCTGCTCGCTGCAAATACCGGATTCAGCCATGATACGCGCCGTTTTTTTCAGGGTATAGCCTTCAGGGATTGTAACTTTAGTGAGAGTTTGCTGCCCGCGTATAAGCAAAGAGTGGAGATCGGTTTGATTTATCGGGACTGGTATGCGGTAGGAGCCGGCTTTGATAAAATTCACATCGAACTGACAAAGCAAATACCAAAAATAGCGGGTTCTGATAAGGCCGGCTTCCTCAAGCCTTCGTCCTACCGACCGTGCGCTTTCTCCGGAATAGACCTCGAAGGCTATTTCGTCTTCGGCTTCTTGGGAACTCTGCGGCGCTGTATTGCTATACATAAGCACTGCGAGGGTTCCTATTGAACTAAAGAGTACCACGCTTATAAAGATGAGCAATAGGCTCACTATTCTAGAAATTAAATGTAACAAAATCACCTCTATAGATTGTTTATGGGCTGAAAGGTTTTTGCCGCCCTTCAGGCTCTTAATACAAAGGAAGAACGGCGTGATGCCCTTTGTAAAGGCGCGCACGTTATTCCCCGCTCTTGTGTAATCCTCGTTATCTTAGAAACTGTTTTATAGCTAAAGTATACTATTGATATGCAAAACAGGCTAGCCCAAACTTCGTCCCAGCCCCAGCCACAGGCTGTTTCAACCCGCCAGCGGGCTTCAAAGGTTGTTGTATCGGAAATGCCGTACGGCTTTTTGCCTACAAGAAGTACCATGAGGTCTGTCCCTTCCCAGACCTGTTTTCTGCACGCAGAGAGTCATTTTCTGCGTGCAGGGAACCTTCGCCTGCGTGCAGGGAACCTTCGCCTGCGTGCAGGGAATCATCGCCTGTGATTTCCCTCTTTTATAAAAAGAAACTGTCCCTCTTTCCTGTCCCTCTTTTTTTGTTTTACCTATTTTATTTTTTTTATTTATAAAGACTTAGTATGATATGTCTCTCTTTCAAAGGCTAAAATTTATAATGTCCCTCTTTCAAAGAGGTTCGTCTCCAGTTCTTTAACCATACGTTTTGATTAACTCTATATGTTGATTGTCTTTCCCACCTTTACGAAAATTCCATGCCCCACCTTTTTGTCCCACCTTGAAAAATTTAATCAAATAAAATCTATGTTCTATAAAGAATTATAGTTATTTGTCCCACCTTTTGTATTTGCACGCTTGTTCTGTCCCACCTTTTGCTGGGTCCGTGCCTAGCTCCTTAACTGTATTCTCTGCCTAACTCTTTATAATAATTGAATTTGAATGGTTTTTAAGGTTTTTGAAGGATCAGGCAAGATTCTCGGTTTTCTCACAGTTTTTCTCGTTTTTTCACACTTTTTCTCGTTTTTGCCTTGCACGCAAAATCAGAATCTTTACCAATTATTTACTTATGTAATATACAATTATTGTGAAACACAGGCTTCCATGCAATTCATATTTTGCCTGACACCCCACA
>JAITAM010000175.1 GCA_031284085.1 Spirochaetaceae bacterium | reverse complement strand
GGGCGTACCAATGGCAGCATATCCTGAAAATCGGCGGGGCCCATACCTTTGCCAACTTCACCGTCCCCGTGCAAGTGTTTGGCGAAGCAGGGGTGGTGATTTCTTATTTCACCGATATAGCCGGTGAGCCCAATGCAGGCAGTCCCTCCTCCTATTCGGTGGTGGATACGCCGGAATATCCCCGCTCTACGGGGATATTCCTTACCCTGGGATTCACCTGGTTTCTCTAGAAAGAGCCGGATGACCTATACCAAGAGAAGGACCAGGGTCCCAAAAAATGACCAATACATAAACTCATAAATATCACGGAAACAATGGCTACATGCTAAATAAGGAAAAAACACACTGGATTGGAAATCCGGGTTCCCCTAGTCCTTTTACGCAAAAAATCTGACTGTCTCCTTTGAGCCGTTTTTCTCCTATCTTACTTTTTAGATTACCACCATAAGGGCTTATTATGGAATTCCCCCGATGTGACGGAAAGTAGGTTAAGCAGTGTTGCAATGTGTTAATGCTATCGGTATAGCATAGCCGAACGCCGAATGTCTACGGTGCTTATTATAATACAGTTCCATATACTCAAATACCTCTACCCTCACCTCCTCTTTCGGGTGTTTCCCTTCCACCTTATCCGCTTCCGCTTTTAACGTCTTGAAAAAACTCTCCGCATAGGCATTGTCCCAACAGTTCCCTTTCCGTCTCATACTCTGTCTGACCTGCGGACACCACGTCAACAATGCTTCTCGAAATTCTTTACTGCAATATTGTACTCCCCGGTCCGAATGAAAGAGTAGACCGCTCTTCGGCTTGCGGTTCGTGCAGGCCATCATAAACGCGTCGCATACATGGCCGGCTTCTGAGTCCTCCGAAAACGCCCACTCTATTATGATACAGGAATTATTTTCCCTTCTCGAATTTCCCGTATCAGACCATGGTCAAGAAAACAACAATCCATCTTCAGAAGGAAAATAATGAAGACAATTAAAACATTTTTGGGTATAGACATTCTGATCATCGTCATCCTCACAAGAGGAATCTTTATAAACTCTAAAATAGAATTTTTGGAAAAGAACTTAGCCGATTACGTGCAGAAGATTGAAGATTGTCCCACCTCCGAACCCAGTGGCGTCGAACAACCAAACACAACGGAAGCGAATTCTACGGAATAACAATGAATCCTTTTTTTGTCTGCAAGGCGGGAGTACGACTCTTCGTCTGCACTTTAGGATTTGGACATGCTACTGATATAGCATATCCAAGCACCGTATCTCTACGACACTTATTATAATAGATTTCCATGTACTAAAATACTTCAGTTCTGACTTGCTTTTTCATGTGTACCCCTTCCCGATTATTCACTGTTTTTAACATCAGGCCGGCATTTTTTCCATAATCGAGCTGCCTCCCATTCATCCATGCAGATGTAAGCGTTGTGTTTTTTGACACGCTAGAATTTAGAAACAGGCTGTCCTCCTACTTGACCTAAGACGTATCTTGTGTAATAGTACTACTACTATTCTTTTGAGGAATGAGTAAAGGAGATAGGGGTGCCCTGCGGAAGAAAACGCAAACTGCAAAAGATTGCCACACACAAACGTAAAAAAAAGTTACGAAAGAACCGGCATAAGAGTAAATAAGTAAGCACCGCGGCAAAACCGCGGTGTTCAGTGATATGTATACCTATCCTATTTTAGAGCATATCCATAATCTAGATGATCTTAAAACCTTAAACTATGATGAAATCAAAAAGCTTGCCTCTGAAATCCGTGAAGTAATTGTAAGGACCGTAGCCCAAAATGGTGGGCATTTAGCCTCTAACCTCGGTGTAGTCGAACTGACTATCGCACTGCATCGGATTTTTAATTCACCGGAAGATAAAATCGTTTGGGATGTTGGCCACCAATGCTATACCCATAAAATACTTACCGGTCGCTATGCGGTTTTTTCTACTTTACGGACTAAAGGCGGACTTTGCGGTTTCCCTAACCGCAAGGAGAGCGTGCATGATGTTTTTGATACAGGACATGCATCAACGTCTGTTTCATCTGCTCTTGGTCTTTTAGCAGGCGCTCAACTGTCCGGCAAACAATCGCGTGCAGTTGCGGTTATTGGAGACGGCGCTTTAACCGGCGGACTTGCTTACGAAGCTTTATCTCATGCAGGGCAGCTCGGTCTGCCGCTTATTGTTATTCTCAACGATAATAAAATGTCTATCAGTCCTAACGTGGGCGCTCTTTCAAAATATTTAAGCCGGCTTTCTATGAAGTCGCACTATCAATTCCTACGGCGGATACTTGATTCAACAATCAGGAAAGTTCCCTTTATTGGCAAGTACTGTTTTGATCTGCTGTTACGCATAAAACGGGCAATTAAAGCTATTATCTATACGGATAATTTTTTTGTTGACCTTGGTTTTGAGTATGTAGGTCCTATTGATGGTCATAATACTAAAGGACTTGAGGATGTTTTATACGATGTACGTAAGCTTGACCATCCGGTAGTGGTTCATGTTCTAACCCAAAAAGGCAAAGGTTACACTCTTGCGGAAGATGATCCGGGGACATACCACGGAGTTGGAGCATTTTCTGTGGACGGCGGCGTGTCGCCGCCGGATCAAAAAAAAGCTTTTTTCTTTACCGATGCCTTCAGCCAAATACTGTTGTCCTATGCCGCTAACGATGAAAGAATCATCGTCATTACTGCTGCTATGGAAAAAGGTACCGGCCTTTCAGTTTTTCATAAACTCTTTCCCAAGCGATTTTTTGATGTCGGTATAGCCGAAGAACATGCGGTAACCTTTGCAGCAGGCCTTGCCGCTTCAGGCAGGCGGCCAGTCGTTGCCCTTTACTCAACGTTTATTCAACGTTCTGTGGATCAGGTAATCCATGATGTTGCCTTACAAGAATTGCCGGTGATTTTCGCCATTGATCGTGCAGGCTTTGTCAGTGATGACGGCAAAACTCATCAGGGCTTATTCGATATTGCACTCTTCCGCTCTGTCCCTTCCCTTACTATCCTTGCGCCGGCTAATGCTTCTGAGCTTGATTGTATGTTCAGATGGATATTTTCTCAAACGGATCCGGGTCCGGTTATTATCCGCTATCCAAAAGCGCTTTGTCCTGATGCGCCGCCGGCTTGCAGCCAAGCTCTTGAGAAAGGGCGCGGTGTATTTGTCAGACAGACCAATGCCTCTTTATGTATTGCCTTCACAGGCGGCCTTTTCAGACAAGCTGTGGATGCTTCGACAAGGATAAACGCCGATCTGTATAACATACGGTTCATTAAACCGGTTGATGAAGAGTACTTGGCGGCTCTTATGAATAGGTATAATACTGTAATTTTCGTTGAAGAGGGTGTTAAAGCGGGCGGTTTTGGAGAATATGCAGCAGAATTAGCGCTGCGCCTGAACTGCAGCGCACGGATCATTGTTCTTGGGGTTCAGGACAATTATGTGGGGCAAGGGAAACGCGAAGAATTGCTGGCAGCCAACGGTTTAGATGGGCAGTCAATAGCTCGTGCAGTGTATAGCGAAGTTACAAAATACTCGCTACCATAATCGGAATTGCTATATTATCAAAATCATCAAGAGGAAGCGCCTCTACCAACATAGCCATAAGTGCAGCGGCAGCCGCCGCGGTGAATTGCCGCAGTACGGCGTAGCTGCTACAAAAGACAATAAAAAAGCACGTCAGAGAGCCTTCTATACTTTTTCCTAATAAATATGCAGGACGCCGGCATCCATATCGTGTGCCTACTATGGCGGCAAATCCATCACCAAAACCTAAAGCATAAACGGCAACGGCAGCGACCGGTTTTGGATACAAGACGAGTACCAATAAAGCGCCGGCGCCGAGAGTAACCGGTCCGTACACAAAATGCCCTCTGTCGCGAGGTCTTGAGGCTCTGTCAATGAGGTAGGAAAATACCGGAATATTCCTTCCTGAAAGCCGCAATGATTCAAGAAGAACATACACAAGGATACCGTTTATAAGCAAGAGCAGGGTAGCTGTGTAATTGATAGCGGTTAATGTCGGCACGCATACGATAAGAAGGTGTAATGATTTTCTTAAGATTTCTGTTTTCACAGGCCCACGCCGGCGTGTTTCAAGAGCCACAGGCAAAGCCGTACGCCGCCTTTTGATACCGGCGCCGAAACTTTGAAACAGGCTGGCAGGCTGGCCTGCCTGTAGGCAGAAAGCCGTACGTCCGTTTTTAACACCGGCGCCGAAGTTTAGAACCCCACTGGCGGGGCTATTAAAAGAACTTGCGGGCGATTGATAAGCCGAAACGTACAGGCGGCGATTCCATGCGGCCGGCCACCTGCTTAAGCGCTTTACGGATTGGCAAATGTTGGGGACAATGGCTCTCGCATTTGCCGCATTCGACACAAAGGCGAGGACTATACGGGTTTTTACTTACTGCGGCAGTATTGGTAAAGTATTGCTGCATTCCCGTTATAAAACCCTGCACAAAACTGCTGTTGTATGCGGCAAAACAGCCGGGGATATTTATGCCCTTGGGACACGGCATACAATAATTGCATCCGGTGCAATGAATCTTGTATGCACTGTTAAATACGCCGACCACCTCTTTATATGCCGCAAGTTCGGCATCGGTCAATAAACGGAAGCTCTCCGCACTCTGAATATTCTCTTCCATCTGCGTAACGGTACTCATGCCGCTTAATATGCAGGTTACTTCTTCTTGATTCCAAAGCCAGCGCAACCCCCACGCCGCAGGAGTGAGCGTCGAATCTGTTTGGGCGAATATCTTGACCGCTTCTTTGGGTAACCCTGCGGCAAGTTTCCCGCCCAAGAGCGGTTCCATTATAATAACCGGAATCCCTTTTGCAGCGGCGGCTTTCAACCCTTCCTTGCCGGCCTGATAGTTTTCATCGGAGTAGTTGTATTGTATTTGGCAAAAATCCCACGCACGGGCTTCCAGCAGTTTCAAGAATTCCCCGCGCGACCCGTGAAAAGAAAATCCCGATTGCCGTATTTTCCCTTCCCGCTTTTTTCCGTCTATCCATTGCTCTATTCCCCAGCTGCGGAATGCCTCCCATTGGGCGGTGTCGGTTATCATGTGCATTAAATAGTAGTCAATATAATCCGTTTGAAGGCGCTCCAGTTCCTTATTAAAGAATTTATCGAAATCACCGGGGCCTTTACACATAATCAGCGGCAATTTTGTCGCAATGAAAACCGATGAACGTTTTTTATGTTTTCCAAGAATTGTCCCCAGCGTTTCTTCGCTGTTGGGATATATATAGGCGGTGTCAAAATAATTTACCCCTTTATCAATCGCCGTTAAGACCATTCGCTCGGTTTCGTCCATATTGCGTGAAAAACGCATACAGCCGAGCCCCAGTATTGACAATTTGTTTCCTGAAACTTTATCTTTCCGATATTGCACTTTCTTCTCTCCCTTTTTCTTAGATACGGCAGGCCAAGACCACAATTCCGCAACTATAAGTATATCGGCTAAACAAAACAAATGCCTTAGTAGTTTAGCACCTAAACGCTAAAAAATTGAACTGTAGTCAATCAAGGGTGCTTGAGTCTATTAAAGCATCGAGAAAAGCCGCTATGGTTTCCATTTCTTTGTCGCTTACGGTCTTCCAATATTCAGATAGCCTGTCGTTC
Source organism: Spirochaetaceae bacterium (assembly GCA_031284085.1). Taxonomy (GTDB): domain Bacteria; phylum Spirochaetota; class Spirochaetia; order Treponematales; family Breznakiellaceae; genus BOBG01. Next base: position 3,561 of record JAITAM010000175.1, on the reverse strand, counting down.
AGCCGTTTGTGGTGTCGATAATAGCCTGAAACAGCTTTCTCTCCCAGTTTTGTCAGTTCAAAATATACCTTTTTCTTGTTTTCCGGCGGATGAAAACTGGTCATAAGGCCCTTTCCTACTAGTTTTTTGGTATTTTGGGCGATTGCACCTTTTGTTATATTAAGACGAACGGCTAACTGGCTGGTATTTTCCTCAGGATGTTCACCGATGATACATAAAAGATGAATTTCCGCATGGTTTAGCGGAAATTCAATACCATAACGCCGTGCAACCTTTTGTTCATTATATAGTATACTAACAACTTTTTTAATTTTTTCCCCGATGGCAAGGGGCAGGTCTTTGTTCATGTGGTATCTCCTTTGAATTATAATAATTATAATATAGGGGCTAAACTTTTTCTGTCAATATTTTTAGACCTCATGACTCGGAGAGGCGCTATTCTCTCGATACCGGCGCTGAAGTTTCTAACAGGCTGGCCTGTTAGAAGCAGGCGTGCCTTTCAAGCAAAAAGCCGTACTCCGCTTTGGCCTTACAACACCGAAGCTTAGAAGCAGCCTGTGGCTGTGCTTCTTTCAAGCAAAAACCGTCCTCCGCTTTGGCTTATAACATCGAAGCTTAGAAGCAGCCTACGGCTGCTTTGAAAATAAAGACCCTAGTCTTTGAAACCCACCGGCGGGCAAAAAGCCGTACACCGTTTTGGCTTACAATACCGAAGTTTAGAACAGCCTGCGGCTGTTAGAACAGGCATACCTGCCCCGTCCCTTTCTCTATGCAGCCTATTTCCCATGCCGGGAAACCTGCATCTTCAAGTAAAGCCATAGCAGTCCTCTTCTCTTCCGGTGCAAGTGCAAGCACAAAACCTATACCCATGTTAAACGTGTTGAACATAAGTTTTATACTATCTTCACCCGATATTTCCTGTGCAATACGCTCAAAAATAGCCGGAGTTCGCCAACTGTTCCGATTGATGACCGCATCAAAAGAACACGGAAAAAGACGTGGAATGTTTTCATAAAAACCACCGCCTGTAATGTGCGCCATTCCATGAATGTCGACCTTGTTAAGCAGCCGCAGCACCGGCTTAACGTAGAGGCGGGTCGGCTCCAATAAAGCCAGACCTAGAGGCATACCACCGAAATCTTCGTCGAGATCGGGAAGCAGCGCACGAATCAAACTGAACCCGTTGGAATGTACCCCAGAAGAAGCTATGCCGATAAGACAATCACCGGCACGAACAGCCCTCCCATCAATTATTTTCTTGCGGTCGACTATGCCCACTGCAAAACCTGCAATATCGTACTTTCCTTCATCATAAAAACCGGGCATCTCCGCAGTCTCCCCGCCAAGAAGCGCCATTCCGGTCTCACGGCATCCAAGCGCCACGCCTTTCACCAATTCCGCTGCAACGCCGGCATCAAGCCGCCCGCAGGCAAGATAATCAAGAAAGAACAGCGGCACCGCACCATGGCAGAGAATGTCATTGGCACACATTGCCACACAATCAATCCCTACGCTGTCGTACTTTTTCATGCGAAATGCAATGTCAAGCTTAGTGCCGACGCCATCCGTTCCTGAGACAAGTACCGGCTCTTCCATGCAGCGGCTCTGTTCCGCTAACGAAAAAAGCCCCGCAAAACTACCTATGCCGTTTAGCACCGCCGGGGTTATCGCAGTTGCCGCAAGCTTTCGGTACTTTTCCACCGCACGGTACCCTTCCTCAATATTTACACCGGCTTCTTTATAATCCATAAAACATTCCTCTGCTAAAACCTATCGCCGGCATCAAGCCGCCCACAGGCAAGATAATCAAGAAAGAACAGCGGCACCGCACCATGACAGAGAATGTCATTGGCACACATTGCCACACAATCAATCCCTACGTTGTCGTGCTTTTTCATGCGAAATGCAATGTCAAGCTTAGTGCCGGCACCATCCGTTCCTGAGACAAGTACCGGCTCTTCCATGACGCGGCTCTGTTCCGCTAATGAAAAAAGCCCTGCAAAACTGCCTATGCCGTTTAGCACCGCCGGGGTTGTCGCAGTTGCCGTAAGCTTTCGGTACTTTTCCACCGCACGGTACCCTTCCTCAATATTTACACCGGCTTCTTTATAATCCATAAAACATTCCTCCACTAAAATCTATCGTTTCTAGGAAGCTGCACTATCAAGCTCTTGGCAGCGCATCTTCATACCCGCAGATAAAGTCTTTTACCAAAACCCAAGATGTTGTGAATCAGTATCTGATTTCCTTCTTTGTCGACCAAAGTGCCTTTGTATAATCCAATCGAGAGTGTGTATTCAGAGCAGGCAACTATGAAATCAAAGCGGTTATGCACCGGTATCTGCGGAGTAAAAATCAAATCAACCATACCTTCCATATCTTGAATGACCCAATCTGAATTAGCACCGTTCGGCATGGTAATGTGTACCGGCGGCAAAGGAGTCAGTTTCCCACCAACCCAAAGTCCGTTTTCATTATTTCTATACGTTTCTTTTGCTTGATTCTCCGCAATATTAAAACCATAAAGCCTTTGCTCCGTGTCAAAGGACACTGCGCTGCACCACGTCGATCGCATCCTGTAAGGATAGTAGCCTTTGCAGTCGCGAACGAGGCCTGCCGCTGTTGCCGGATTAAAAACACTGTGCTGCCGGCCAATAACCATGTCCCCTTTGACAGACGCACAGATTTTGTAGGCGTACATTGGACGCTTCTCGGAAAATAAAAGACTCACAACCAAAGGAGTAGCGTTCTTTATTTCATATTCCAAATGCAGGGTACAAGCAGGAAACTTTCGGCTTTCTTCAAGGTTAATATCAATTTCTATAATACCGACCTCAAGCCAGTTGTGGACCCGCAAAAACAAGCCGCGGTTGCGGTCGCTTATGATAGAGTTTGTAAGATTGTGCGGCGCGTGCCATGTGCTGAAGGGGAGGAGTTTACGAACCCACGTATACTCTTTACTTTCTTTATTATAGAGAAAAATATGTACCACTCGGTACAGCTTAACATTAGACAGAACTATATCTAGAAAAAAACGCTCATCATTTACCGTAAAGGACTCCCATTCTTTGAGTTGGTAGTCTAATAGCCATCGAGGATATGGGAAAGAATACGGCTGACGTATATCGAGCAAGTTGACATCAGTAAAAACCTCTGTCCACGTTCCGGCCAGCGGAATACCCTTCTCAAGCGGGCTAGAGCGTGGAGCTTGTATCTCTCTTGTATACATACGATATGTATCGGCATCTCGTTGTTGTTTCCCGGTTGCTTGTGGTATACTATTCCCATGACGCAACGACTGTTGATACCCTGCTTTGTAGCATTGCTCATTGCACAAAGAGCGCCGCTCTACGCAACGCTCGGATCGTTTCAGAATACTATCGAGGCATCGGAGGCAGGAGGCGCTGCACAAGCGAATTCCCAGAACCCTTCAACGGTAGATTATGGAGTTCTCACTGAATTGATTACCCAGCTGCTCATCCTCTTGTGGTTTCCCGATAATTTTTTCTTTAATTACGGGCGCTACCCTTATGAGGAGGAGGGCTTTATCCAGCGCCCAGA
>JAITAM010000157.1 GCA_031284085.1 Spirochaetaceae bacterium | reverse complement strand
GCAAAGACTTGGTGCTTGAACGGATTGCGGTGTTGGCGCGCGGCGCCGATAATGAGACTCCTCGTCCGTACTTTGAAGTTTATCAGGAACTCTATTCATAGCCGCAGGCCAGCCTGTTTCTAAGCAGGCCAGCCTGTTTCTAAGCAGGCCAGCCTGTTTCTAAGCAGGCCAGCCTGTTTCTAAGCAGGCCAGCCTGTTTCAAAGGTTGTTGTATCGGGAATAGAGTACGGCTTTCTGCAGGCCAGCCTGTTTCTAAGGTTATTGTATCGGGAATAGAGTACGGCTTTCTGCCTACAAGCAGCAGTCAGTGGAAGCTCTCCTCCAGCCAAAGGGTCAGACCTCTAGCCAAAGGGTCAGACCTCACTCAGCCTGAACATCCTAGCCTCCTGAGCCTGAACACCCTAGCCTTTTTGAGCCTTAACACCCTAGTCTCCAGACCCTGAACACCCTAGCCTCCAGACCCAAGAGTCCCTTTCTCCAGAGCCTGGACACTCTAGTCTCCAGACCCAAGAGTCCCTTTCTCCAGACCCTGAACACTCTAGTCTCCAGACCCTGAAGACCCTAGCCTCAAGGAAGGCTGAAGACCCCCTTCTTAAAAAGAGCTGCATCCAGTTCGCGGCTAGTTTCGGGCGCCCTATTCCTTCATCATATTTTCTTATATAGTTTCACCCTATTGACAAAATAAGATTTTCAATATAGGTTTAGCAAAAACATAGAGGGTTTAATTCAAAAAAAGGGCGTGCAGCCCTTTTTTTTGTGCCTTAAACTCTGTAAGGCTGGTTTTGATGCAATGGACAGCGCGGAAAGAAAATCCCTTATTTGACTCGCTTAACACCATCGTGCAGGGTTTAGGTTTAACTTTAGTCGATCTGTCGGCTTCTCCTCACAAAGGGAGCGTGCAAGTAAGGGTCGTTATTTATAAAAACGGGAATATAAGTACTGACGACTGCAGTCGAATACACCGAGCGATTATGCCGTGTTTGGAATTGACATTTTCAGGCAAAGAGATTTATGTGGAAGTTTCATCGCCGGGTATAAACCGGCTGATTAAAGATGCCTCTGAGTTTGTATATTTTTTAGGTCGTGGTATAAAGTGCTATAGAAAGGATATTTCTGATTGGACTAGAGGGATTATTGAAGCTGCAGATGAAAAAGCTGTGATGATTAAAGGGAAAAAAGGAATGTTTACATTAAACTATGAGATAATTGCCAAAGCACAGTTAGACTGGGCAGAGGAGGTATAAGTTGTGGCAATAGATTTGTCTGATGCAATTCTTCGGCTTAAACAAGAACGCGGCATGTCCGAAGAACTTATACTTCGTACCGTAGAAAATACGCTTTTGGCAGCACTAAAGCGGCGTTTCAGCAACACAGACAATATTATTATCAGTTGGATTGATGATAATACAGTCTCAGTACAAGTAAAAAAGAAAATTGTTGATGGTGTTTACGATCCGCTTTCTGAAATCGATCTTGAAGAAGCTCAAGAAATTAGTACGGATGCAGAAGAGGGAGATGAACTTCTTATTGATATTGACCTAAAAGAATTCGATCGTTCTGAGATTCAGAGCGCTAAGCAAACCGCTCATCAATCAATAAGAGAGATACAAAAAGACAGCCTTTATTCAGAGTATAAAGACAAAATTGGAGAAATAATTATTGGTTATTACCAACGTGAACGTGATGGTACTATTTATGTGGATTTAGGAAAGACGGAAGGGATCTTCCCTAAGAAGTATCAATCGCCGCGTGAGGAATTCCATGTTAATGATCGTATTAAAGCTATGATTGCTGAGGTAGAAAAAACTAAATCCGGCAGCTTGAGAATAGTTCTTTCAAGAACTCATACGGACTTTGTTCGAGCTATTTTTGAATTGGAAGTTCCTGAATTATATGATAAAGTTGTTTGTATTCACAAAATAGTGAGAGAGCCGGGGTATCGCACGAAACTTGCAGTTTATTCTAATCGGGAGGATGTGGACCCGGTAGGAGCATGTGTAGGGCTTAAAGGTGTTCGGATACAATCTGTTATTAAGGAACTTGAGGGAGAGAAAATTGATGTTCTTAAATACGATATTGATCCGGTTATCTTTATTAAAAATGCACTCTCTCCGGCTGAAGTTAAAGATGTGATCATCCTTGATGAAGCAAAGCATCAAGCTTTGGCTATAGTGCCTGAGGCGCAGCTTTCTTTGGCTATAGGAAAGCAAGGGCTGAATGTTAAGTTAGCTAACCGTCTTGTAGATTGGAGTATTGATGTAAAGACTATTAAACAATTTGAAGGAATGGAGATTAGTTCTGAAGCTCGTAAGGTAGCGTCAGAATTATTCGGCGGCTTAAATGGATTCGAAGAGGAAGATATATCTCGAATCTCCGAACTTCCCGGTGTTGATCTTCATGTTTCTAGAGTGCTTCTTGAACATAATATTGATTTGATAGAGGGTTTTCTCAATACTCCGGACGCTGTACTAGCGGATTTACCAGTAACTGCAGAACAACTTGTAACGTTACGAAAACTTATTGAAGAATATGTTGATATTATAGAAGAAGAAGAGCCTGAAGAGCTCGAATACATAGAAGAAGTGCAGGAAGAGGAAGATAATGAAATCTATCATTGCCCTGAATGCGGCGCACAGATAACTATAGATATGACTGTATGTCCAAAGTGTGGTGTAGGATTGAGCTTTGAATACGAGGATCAGTAGCAAGAGTAAAGGTGGATTATGGCTGAGGAATTAGAGAACAGCAAAGAGCAGAAAGTAGAACTTATCAAGAGACCTCTTAATAGTGAACGAGTGTCTTCTGAGGAAACCCCGGATATGGCTTCAAAAACCACCCCGGAACATAATGATCATCGTAAGCCGGTAGTTATTGTCAAAAAGAAGGCACCTCATCCGGTAATTGAGCAGTCGCACAGAAACAAAAAGCAATATAAAGTTGTTACTACAGCGCGTGCTCCTGATATACATCAACCGGAAACAGTTACTCTAAAAGTTAAAGAGCCTATTGAAATACCAGCAATAAAAGGGCAAATTATGGAAAGTCCGCCTATTTCATTATCTCCTGTTGAAAAGCCTGAAAGGCCGCCGCAAGTACCTGAAACAAACGTACCTGCTCCGCCGGAAAAACAAGTAGTCATTGAACGACATAATGGAATAAGTTCCTTTATTGGAACCCAAAGACCGGCTGTTGTTGCAGGACGTGTAGGCGGTCGATCAGTTGGTCCTCGCCCCCCACGAGAAGATCGTTCTTCAAGAGGCGGCGGCGGCAGACCCGGTGGAAGGCCCGGAACATTCCGTTCCGACTTTGGACAAAACAACCGTCCTGCAGGACAAGGACAAGGTTATCAATCCGGTAGCGGACATTCACCGGGAGGAAGACATAACTTCACGCCGCGGCCGGCTTTTAGCCCCGGACTACGTCCCAACGGACCGGGAAGACCTGCAGTACCGCGCCCGGCACAAACACCGGCGACTCCATCAACATCCCTTGAAGGAAAAGCACCGGCAAAAAAGACATTCAAAGCTAAAAAAGCTGTATATATACGCAAAGAAAAAGAAAAAGAGAGGGATGACAAGCTCCGTCTCGCTAATAAAAAGAAGAATTCATACAATGAAAATGCTGTCCCCAAATCTATTGAAATTATGGAAGTCATTTCTGTTTCAGAGCTTGCTCGGAAAATGAATCTGCGGGCAAATGCCTTGATTCAAAAACTGATGGGTATGGGGATGATGGTTACTATCAATGAACAGATCGATGCTGAAACGGCGTCTATTTTGGCACTTGAGTATGGAACCGAAGTTAAGATAATCAACTTGTATCAAGAGACGCTCATTAAGACTGAGATTGATGCAGAAGATTCGCTTGAACCGCGGCCGCCTGTGGTAACGGTTATGGGGCATGTCGATCATGGTAAGACCAAGCTGCTTGATGCCATTCGGAGTGCCGATGTTGCAGGCGGTGAGTTCGGCGGTATTACTCAGCATATTGGCGCTTATACCGTAGATACGCCGCATGGGCGTATTACTTTCCTTGATACACCCGGACATGAAGCTTTTACCCGAATGCGGGCGCGTGGAGCGCAAGTAACGGACATTGTCGTTTTGGTTGTGGCTGCTGATGATGGAGTTATGCCTCAGACCAATGAAGCTATCAATCATGCCAAAGATGCCGCTGTTCCTATTGTGGTTGCTATCAATAAGATGGATAAACCGGATGCAAATCCGGATAAAGTTAAATCGCAGCTTTCTGATTTAGGGCTTATCCCGGAAGGATGGGGCGGACAGACCATGTTTGTAGAAATATCTGCCCTTAGAAAAAAGGGCATTGAGGATCTTATCGAGGCTATTCTTTTACAAGCAGAAATTCTTGATCTCAAAGCAAATTATAATCGCGCTGCCGAAGGGAAGATACTCGAATCACGAATTGATCAAGGACGCGGTACCGTTGCAAGTATTATTATTGAAAAAGGCACACTGAAAATCGGCGATCACTTTGTAGCCGGTATCTGGCCTGGTAAAGTACGGGCGCTCTTTAATGACAAGGGCGAACGAATGCAGGAAGCCACTCCTTCCACTCCAATAGAAGTCATTGGTTTTGGCGGCATACCTAATGCAGGCGATCCTTTACAAGTGGTATCGGATGAACAGGTTGCAAAGAGTATTTCTATAAAACGGCAGGAGCTTAAACGCTCTGAAGATGCAAAAAATATCAAGAAGATCACGTTGGATAACCTGCATGATACTATCAGTGCCGGCGCCATAGCTGAACTGAAGGTGATCATCAAATCTGATCTGCAAGGATCAGCCGAAGCTCTAAGAGCCAGTTTAGAAAAACTCTCTACATCAGAGGTCAGGCTCAACGTTATACAGGCATTGCCCGGCGCTATCAATGAAGGTGATGTTGAACTTGCCATTGCATCAAATGCCATTATCATAGGTTTTAATGTACGACCTATTCCAAAGGCAAAGCTAATTGCGGAACAAGAAAAAGTTGATATACGCAAGTACAATATTATTTACAAAGCTGTGGAAGAAATTCATCAAGCAATGGAAGGCTTGCTTAAACCTGATACTAAAGAATCGCTCATCGCCACGGTGGATATTCGTAATACCTTCAACGTTCCTAAATTCGGTACTATTGCAGGCTGCATGGTACAAACCGGTACTGTTAAACGTAGTGCAAGCGCTCATGTCGTCCGTGATGCTATCGTTATTCATACCGGAAAAATTATTTCATTGCGCCGGTTTAAGGACGATGTCAAGGAAGTAGCAGCCGGTTATGAATGTGGTATGGCTATTGAAGGCTTTGACAAAATTCAGGTAGGCGATCAGCTTGAAGTATTTGAAATGATCGAGGTAACACGACATCTCTAAAGTAAGAATTGCTGTTGTAGTGCGGCGGCAGGCTTCTCTACATACAGCACGTTCTATCACTGAAAAGAGTAAGTTGAAAATATACTATGGAATATCGAACAGAACGCCTTGGGCGCCTGATTCAAGAAAAGATCGGCGCGCTCATTGTTGAAGGTAAAATAAAAGATCCACGGGTTAATCCTTTTCTCTCCATTACACGAGTGTCTGTGTCAAAGGATCTTGCATGGGCAGATGTTTACGTCTCTACATTCCGCCCTGAAGGAAACCTTGTGCGCGGCGTTGCCGGATTACAGAGCGCCACCGGTTTTATACAGGCAAACCTCGGCGCTACCATGCACACACGCCAAACCCCACGTCTTCGGTTTCATGAAGACACCGGCATAAAAGAAGGCTTCGAGCTTGTTCAAAAGCTCGAAGCCTTAATATCTCCTACTGATAGCGCTGAAGAATAGCACGTAACCTACATGCTCAGCAGGCGGCTATCTACTCCGTATCAAAATCCGATGCATTCAGTTCTTCATCAGTCGGCTCATCTCTAGGTATAGAGGTATTTACCGGAGACTTTGACTCATTGCCCGGGGCAAATATAATCTGCCGTAGTTTTGTATCGAGCTCTGCAAGAAATGCGGGGTTTTCTTCTAAGTATGTCCGCGCATTGTCTTTTCCTTGTCCAATACGCTCTTGATTATACGAATACCACGCCCCTCTTTTCTCGATAATATCATATTTTACCGCAGCATCAAGAAGGCTGCTGGCAACGGAAATGCCTTTGCCGAACATAATATCAAGCTCGGCTTTTCGGAACGGAGGAGCAACCTTGTTTTTAACCACTTTGATTTTAACACGGTTTCCGATAGCGTCGGCTTCCCCTTTTTCTATGGTTTCGGTTCTGCGTATCTCTAGCCTAACTGACGCATAAAATTTAAGCGCATTGCCGCCGGTTGTTGTCTCCGGATTGCCGTACATAACACCGATTTTCATACGGATTTGATTTATGAAAACCAGCAAAGCTCGGGATTTTCCTATTGTTGCGGTTAGTTTCCGCAGCGCTTGGCTCATAAGCCTTGCCTGAAGGCCGACATGAGTATCGCCCATATCACCTTCAATTTCTGCCAACGGCGTCAGTGCGGCAACAGAATCTATAACAATTACATCAACCGCACCTGACCGAACCAAATTCTCGGCAATTTCTAGCGCCTGTTCTCCATTATCCGGCTGAGATACCCACAAGTCATCAATTTTCACCCCTAGATTTCGTGCATATATCGGATCCAAGGCGTGTTCGGCATCCACGAAAGCTGCAATACCCCCTAATTTTTGCACTTCCGCAATGGCATGGAGGGCAAGTGTTGTTTTACCCGATGATTCAGGGCCGTAGATTTCAATGATACGGCCTCGAGGGTATCCTCCTATTCCTAATGCTTCATCCAATAGTATAGAACCGGATGGAATAACTTCTATCCCGGTTGCGCCTGTATGGTCGCCGAGCTTCATCAATGAACCGGCACCGAATTGCTTTTCGATCTGTAAGCGGGCAGCCTCAAGAGCTTTCTCTCTGTCTTCACTTGAAGCGAGTGAATTTCCTCTTGTCTTCAATTTCTCATCATTCATCTTTGCCATAATCTCCTCCTCATATAACGGGTACATTTACGCATATTGCTTTAGTATGCAGCAATTTTTTTTTTTATTCTAGCACAGGCACGGCCTGTTTCAAAGCAGGCACGGCCTGTTTCAAAGCAGGCATGGCCTGTTTCAAAGGTTGCTGTATCGGGAATAGAGTACGGCTTTTTGCCTGATAGAAGCAGTCTAGGTCTGACCTGTTTTGGCTAGAGGTCTGACCTGCTTTGGCTAGAGGTCTGACCTGCTTTGGCAGGAGGACTGACCTGCTTTTGGGGTGGAGGACTGACCTGTTTTGGCAGGAGGACTGACCTGCGTTTGGGGTGGAGGACTGACCTGCTTTTGGGGTGGAGGACTGACCTGCTTTTGGGGTGGAGGACTGACCTGTTTTGGCTGGAGGTCTGACCTGTTTGGCTAGAGGTCTGACCCTTCCCGCTGACAAGGTCTGTCCCTATCCTGACCTATTTTGCGCACGCACAGAGTCGTTTTGCGCACGCACAGAGTCGTTTTGCGCACGCACAGAGTCGTTTTGCGCACGCACAGAATCATTTTGCGCACGCACAGAGTCGTTTTGCGCACGCACAGAGTCATTTTGCGCACGCACAGAATCATTTTGCGCACGCACAGAGTCATTTTGCGCACGCACAGAATCGTTTTGCGCACGCACAGAATCGTTTTGCGCACGCACAGAATCATTTTGCGCACGCACAGAATCGTTTTGCGCACGCACAGAATCATTTTGCGCACGCACAGAATCGTTTTGTGCACGCACAAAAGAGTCTTTTTCAGCAAAAAATGTCCGATTCTGTGTATAAAAGTGTTCAATTATGTGCAGAACAGGCTGTGCCTACACCTTTATACGTGCTTCACAGCCGCCAGTATAGCAGGCAGTGAGTGCGCTTGCCCTTGCTTGCAATGCCGAAGTGTTTGGATTCTACCTGTCTCTTGTATAGGTGAGAGACGCTCTCACTTTCCCCGCTCCTGTCAGGCAAAAAGCCGTACTCTACTCCCGATACAAGAACCTTTGAAACAGGCTGGCCTGCTTTGAAACAGCCTTGCCTGCTATCAGGCAGAAAGCCGTACACCTCTCCCGATACAACAACCTCAAAAACAGGCTGGCCTGCTGTCAGGCAGAAAGCCGTACACCTCTCCCGATACAACAACCTCAAAAACAGGCCGTGCCTGCTTTGAAACAGGCTGGCCTGCGTGTATATGGTTGTGCCGATTTGGTTCTTGCTCTTAAATCAAGAGGGCCTTGAAAAAGGCATTGAACTTTCGGGAGTTAAATAACGCGAGTTCTACAAAGAGAAAAAGTCGGG
>JAITAM010000126.1 GCA_031284085.1 Spirochaetaceae bacterium | reverse complement strand
CTTACGAATCATTTGCTCGCTGTATCGCAAATATATGCTCACGAACTTCATGCGTTCCCAATAGGCGGATCGTGTGGGTGGTTATTGCTAATCCTGTCGCCGGAGGCTTTACGATACCGTCGCGGTGGAAAAAGCACTATGAACAGCTCCTTGCCGCTGAGGAAAAAGCCCATGCTAACCCAGTCAATAAAGACGTATCCCCTTGTGCAATAATAGACCGTGAGGGAGGAAAAAACGGATTGATAGCTACAACTGGTCCCGGTCATGCCTTTGCTCTTACTCAAAAACTTATTGATGCAGCTCCTTCTATGAAGGACAACGCATTCTATGTGATAATTACAGCCGGAGGAGATGGTACCAGTCGTGAAGTGTTGAGCGCATTGGTTGGTGCGCCGCTTGATTTTCGTGCTAACTGTGTTATAGTAAGGCTGCCTATGGGAACTGGCAACGACGGCGCAGACGCTTGGGAAGTGGACAAGGCGCTTGATGCGCTTATCTTTCCCTCCCAAATAGTGCTTGCAAGATCGCTCAGGCTGATGACTGCAACGCCGGGCAAAGGCCCTTTTCGGGCTTTTAATGTCCTGTCGGTGGGGCTTGACGCTTTTGTTACCCATTACACCAATAAAATGAAGGGGAGTATGCCAGGCGACTCATACAAACTTTGGGTCGATATTGCTTCGCTCTTTTATGACAAGGTGTATCACGTCGGTCCTATGCTGCTCGATGCTTTTGACGAGAGTGGCAAGAGGGTTTATTTAGGGCAGCATGATGTGCTGCTCATGGCGGTCGGTATTTCAGGCAGGCGCACCTATGGTTCGCATAAATGGATACTGCCTGATGAAAGGAACGTCTGTATTCTTAAGCAAATGTCGCTTTTGCGGAAAATCGCTCTCAAGGAGCAGTTCAACACCGGTTCTCATGTAAAAGAGAAAGAGGCGATAGTTTTTAGCGCGCATAAGGTGTGCTTTAGCGGTTTACAGCCAATTTTAGCACAGATGGATGGCGAGACCGTCTTGCTCAAGGAGGAAGATTTTCCGGCGTCAATAGAGCTGACGGAACCTCTTGTTCCTCAGTTTGTTCGTGCTGCAGAAGGTGATTATGGCAGGAAATAGTTTCGGTACTTTATTTACGGTGGTAACATTCGGCGAATCTCATGGAAAGGCCTGCGGCTGTGTCATTGACGGCTGTCCCGCAGGCATAGCTCTTGAAAAGGAAGATATAGCACGGGACTTGCGCAGGCGCCGTCCGGGCGGCGATACGGTGGTATCAACAAGCCGGCTCGAAGCTGATGAACCTGAGATACTCTCCGGTGTATTTGAGGGAAAGACCTTAGGGACGCCGATCGCTGTTCTTGTGCGTAACTGCGATCATCATTCACAGGATTATGAGGCTCTGCGCGATGTCTACCGTCCGGGACATGCCGATTGGACATGGGAAAAGAAGTTCGGCTTCCGTGATTTCCGCGGCGGAGGGCGCAGTTCAGGACGTGAAACTCTTGCACGAGTTGCCGCCGGTGCGGTGGCAAAGGTTTTTTTAGCGCTTTCAGGCATTACGATACGCGCATGGGTTTCTTCTATAGCCGGCATAGATGCGCCGAATCCATCGGATGCGGATTTTGACTTTGATGAAACAGAGCGCAATGCTCTGCGTGTTCCTCAAAGTGCGTGCGCTGCTCGCATACAAGAAGAGCTTGAAGCGCTCAAGAATGCCGGCGATAGTGCAGGAGGCACTATTTTTTGTCAGGTTTCAGGTCTTGTTCCGGGTTTAGGAGAGCCTGTTTTTGATAAACTCGATGCTTTGCTTGCCGGAGCGATGCTTTCTATTGGAGCGGCAAAAGCAGTATCCTTCGGCGCCGGTTTTGCCGCCGCATACCAGCATGGCTCCACGCACAACGACAGTCTCGCTCCTTGTTCCGATGCTGCCGGCGTTCATTATACCAGTAATAATGCCGGAGGCATTCTGGGCGGTATCAGTACGGGAGAGCTTTTGGAATTTCAGGTGGCGTTTAAGCCTACTCCTTCAATACGAAAACAGCAGACTACGGTTGATAAAGCCGGCGTTGTTTGTGATATTTGTATACAAGGTAGGCATGATTTGTGTATAGTTCCTCGAGCGGCGCCGGTTGTTGAAGCAATGGCTGCATTAGTTCTTGCCGATGCGCTGCTCTTAAGTCGAGGAAATAAAAGATAAAGGGAGGTCGTATGAAAATAGTAGTATTAGGCGCAGGCGCTTGGGGAACGGCAATGGCAAAGGTCATAGCTGAAAAGGGTAATTCGGTGGTCATCTGGGCTCTTGAGCAAGAGGTCTGCGAAGACATCAATGTCCGCCATGCAAACTCTCGGTTTTTGCCGGACATAACGCTGCCGGACAGTATAAGTGCAACAAACAACATCGTGGAAGCTACGGAGAATGCGGAATTCCTCATTTTAGCTATTCCTTCTTTGTATCTTCTTGATACCGTTAAGCGTATTTTAACCGTGCCTTCTATCCGTGAAGGACAGACCGCAATCGCCGTTATTACCAAAGGCTTTCTGCCTTCTGCCTCAGGGCCTAGGCTCATTCTTGAAGCCCTTGAAGATTATCTTCCCGGTTTTTATCAACATTCGCTTGTGTACATTGCCGGCCCTAGCCATGCTGAAGAGGTTTCACGCGGCAAGATAACCGGACTCATCGCTGCAAGTGAAAATGCAAAGAATTCCATACGATTTCGTGATTTGCTTAAAACGCCTCGTCTTCTGGTCTTTTCGTCGTTTGACGTCCGGGGAGTACAGGCGGCGGCAGCTGCAAAAAACGTCATTGCCATTGTCTTCGGTATGTTTGATGCGCTCAAGAATAGCCATTCAAAGGTGTGGGCGGAGAGTTTAGGCGACGGCACTGAATCCTTGCTCTTGGCTGCCGGCCTTAATGAGATTCAGCTGCTCGGCCGTGCCTTAAAGGCTACGCACAGTGAGACTTTTACTTCGATTGCCGGTGTTGGAGATCTTGATGTTACCTGCCGATCGATTTTTGGTAGGAATCGGCGTTTCGGCTGGGAGATTATTGAGAAGCGTATTTTAGAGCGGTTTTCCGGTATAGACGATTTGCTTGACCGCATCCATGAGCTTGGGTATCTACCGGAGGGGATTGCAGCTGCAAAGTACGTCAAGGTACTCATTGAAGAACATCACCTTAAAGCGCCGGTATCCCTTGCTTTATACCGCATCTTGAACCGAGAGACCGAACCGGAAGAGGTCTTACAAGAGTTTCTGGAGAATCTTTGAGATAGGACAGGCCTGTTTTTGAGTTAGAGGTCTGACCTACTGGGGCTTTTATAGGTACTGTTTCATTCTGCTTCATCTCCCGCTTCCATTGTGCAAGCATATTTTGTTAATGCCAAGTTCTTGGGCAATCTTCAACTGCTTCCGGCCTGTCTTCAAGACCGAGTTCCACCGCCCGTTCCAAACCCTACCTTGCGCAAAAGCCTAGACCTTGAACAGCCTAGCCTCCAGACCTTGAACATCCTAGTCTCCAGACCTCTTACCACTACATACTCCAGACCCTAAACACCCTAGCCTCCAGACCCAAAACTCCCTTTCGCCAGACCCTGAACACCCCCTAGTCAAGACCTCTTTGCTACCCCCTACTCCAGCGCCTGAACACCCCCCTAGCTCTGACCCCTTCGGGCTAGAGGTCTGACCTGATTCTGGGTTGGAAATCTGACCTGATTTTAGGTCGAGGTCTGACCTGTTTCTGGGTTGGAGGTCTGACCTGATTTTAGGTTGGAGGTCTGACCTGATTTGGAGGTCGGAGGTCTCAGCCGCAGGCTGTTTCAAAGGTTGCTGTATCAAAGGTTGCTGTATCAAAGGTGGCGTACGGCTTTTTTGCCTGACCTCCGACCCAGAAACAGGCTGGCCTGCTGGCGGGCAAAAAGCCGTACATCTCTCCCGTTACAACAACCTTAGAAACAGCCTGCGGCTGAGAGCGATTATCACCCCGCTCCCCCTTGCATATTTATTCACTTTTTTATATACAATTAACTTATGAATATACATGGTGGGTTGTACCGAACAGAAGATGAGC
>JAITAM010000122.1 GCA_031284085.1 Spirochaetaceae bacterium | reverse complement strand
CGTGGTTAAAGGATATTGCCGAAAAAGGGAATCTCAAGAGTGCCGACCGTTTTCTAGGCTTTGTTTTTGGCGTAATTGAAGGAAGTACCGTTGTTGCGGCCATGCTGTTTCTCTTAAATGTTCAGCCGGTTTTTGATACAAAAGCGCTCCTGAGCGAGAGCATTGTCGCACAATATTTACTCCCTTTGGTAGGAAAACTGCCTGAAACAGTTAAAACGTTTAAGGCAATCCCTTAGGGCTTTGAGGCAGCTTTATTTTATGCCGTTGTTTTCTTTTTGGCCAAAATTGTACAGTCGTGGTTAAAGGATATTGCCGAAAAAGGAAACCTCAAGAGCGCCGACCGTTTTTTAGGCTTTGTTTTTGGCGTAATCGAAGGAAGTACCGTTGTTGCGGCCATACTGTTTCTCTTAAATGTTCAGCCGGTTTTTGATACAAAGGCGCTCCTGAGCGAGAGCATTATCGCACAATATTTACTCCCTTTGGTAGGGAAGCTGCCTGAAACAGTTAAAACGTTTAAGGCAGTCCCTTAAGGCTTTGAGGCAGCTTTATTTTATGCAAATGTACGTATTGTTGCAGTTAAAAGAAGCGTTTAGTGCAGCTTTTTTCCTAAGATGAAGCCCCAGTTTTCTTCTTGTATCACAGTGAAGTTCATTCGTTTATAAAATGCGACCGCTCCACAGTTGCGCTTGCTCACCCCAAGGTGGACGCCCGGCACGTTCCGCTCCTGCAAGGATGCGCAGAGCGTCTTCATAAGTTCGCGGCCATACCCTTTTCCCTGTTGAGTGGACAGGAGATCAATGTGGAGATGCGCCGGATACGCCGATAGCCACGTCTGGTTTGGCTCTTCTTCTGCAGGCTGATGAAGCAGAGAAATAATTTGCAGCTCAGTAGGTGAGTTAGTTCGTTCTTGAGGATACGGGAGAGGATAACGGAGGCGAAGCGGCGCCAACCATGTTCTGTTCATCCATTCATTAAAAGCGCGGGTGTCGGCTGCCGCTACAATGTAGCCGGCAGGGATATGAGCCTCCGTCAATACAAAACACAATGAAATATCATGAAAAAAGTACGGCGCGGCATAATACTGGCCTATGAGCAGCGGGTCTCGGAATAGACGGCTTGCATCAGCCCCTGCATCCGCGGTTTTTAAGCAAATATCGTATATATAGGGGAGATCGGAGCCATGTGCAGGACGAATAGAGGAGTGAGCGGATGAATCACCGCTCAGGAAAACCGGTACGCTCTGCTCTTGCACGCCTTCCAAGTTCCTCACTCCTCTTAAATCCAATTAGCCTTTTACTGCTCCTGCTGCAACACCCTTTGTAATTTGTTTGCGGAAGGTAACGTAGAAGATGATCATGGGAATAACGCCCATAACAAGTGCGGTGAACTGTCGGCTGTAATCGGACGCAAGAGCGCCTGAGAATTTACTGATACCAACTGGAATGGTTTGTGAAGCTGTGCTGTCGGTCAAAATAGTTATCATTAAGAATTCATTCCATGTGCCGGTAAACGTTAAAATACCCAAAGTCATAGCAACCGGTGCCACCATCGGGAGAATAATGCTCGAAAATATTTTTAGATACTTAGCGCCGTCAATTCGCGCAGATTCTATAACCGCCCCCGGAATACCGTTCATAAAATCCGTGCCGAGATAAACTGCCATAGGCAGCGCCAATCCTATGTATGGAATTAGTACGCCAAGCCTTGTATTCAGGAGATTTGTACTCATTTCCACCAGAAAGAGCGGCACCAAAATAGATTGTATGGTCAGCAGGATACCGATTATAAACAGGCCGTGGAGGATTTTGGTTGCTTTATTGGGTATTTTTGCAAAAGCAAAACTTGCCATAAGACCAAAAATAATAGTTACAACACAGGTAACGACAGTGTATAAAACACTATTCAAGAATAGTGTACCGAATTCCGCTATTTCCCAGACATAAGAGTAATTCTCCGCATGCCATTCCGAAGGCCAAGCGAGCTTGCTCGTTGTTAGGTACTCCTGCGTTGTCTTAAAAGACTGAACGACAAGCCAAAAAAGCGGATAGATCGCCAAGACAGTAAAGATCGCCATAACAAAATAAATGGCGAGGGATGTGCCGATGCTATTTTTGCGTACATCCATTTTTTACTCCTTTCCACCGAAGCGCTTTTCAGCAACTCTGGTGAGCATAATCAAGATAAAGCTAATGATTACCATGACCGTTGATATTGCATTTGCAAGCGGATAGTTAGGCGCCCCTCGGAATGCCCTGTTGTACATATAAAGGGAAAGCACCCGCGTATCTCTTTCATTGTTGGTCATAACGTAAATAAGGTCGAATGACTTGAGAGAGCCGGAAATTGCAAGAATAGCACAGGTAACAATAACGCCTGAAAGTGCCGGCAGGATTATGTAGCGCAAAGCCTGCGCTTCTGTTGCACCGTCAATCTTTGACGCCTCAATAATAGAAACGTCTATGCGTTGCAGGTTTGCCAAGAAGATAATCACGTACATACCGGTATACATCCACAGCATAACTACCAGAACCGGCACCATAGGAGCCTTTGTAAAACCGTATTCGGCACTGGGATTAAAACTTCTAACTACATCCATATAAAGACTGTTAGGACTCCGGTACAAAGCATTGAAGAGAATACCAATAATAACCGGCGTAATAACGTTGGGAAGGTAAATGATTGTTTGGAAGAAATCCACGCCTTTTACCATCTGACGAGAGAGGATATAGGCAAGGATAAAGCCGAGGGGTAACTGTCCAAACACCGACAAAAGAACAATCAAAAAGTTGTTCTTTAAGACGAGGTAAAACTCTTCGTCTTGAAATATTCTTAAATAGCTTTCAAGTCCGACAAATTTTATAGTTGAGTTGCCAAAAATTTGACCGCCTCTATAGTTTGTCAAACTCAGCACCACTGAAAATATGGTCGGAAACGCCATAACCGCAAGGTAAATAATCGATGCAGGTATTACAAGAAGAAAGTATGATGATACTTGTTCTCTAGCACTTAAATCTTTCATTGCAAAATTGCCTCCTAAACAAAAATCATAGCTTGGAATGAAAAATAATACAAGACAAATTTTACATAGAGTGCAAGCAGGTTTCATATTATAGTTAAACAAAACAAGGTGCGTTTCATTAACAGTTTATCTTACAAATAAAAAGCAGTTAAAACAGCCTTTTTATGCAGACTGTTCTTTTTGAAGCGCGGCACACCATCACACCAGCACGCCAGCGTGTTTCAAAGTTTCGGCATTGATGTTGGTAACAGCGTACGGCTTATTGCCTACAGGCAGGCAATAAAACTTTTACAGCCATATCTCAAGGTCTGCCCTATCCTCAGCCTTGAGGTATGACCCGTGCCTACTATCAGACGAAGAGTCGTACTCCGTTCCCAATTACAATACTGGAGTTTAGAAACAGGCTACACTGATCCGACCGGGATCACTACACTGATCCAATCTAGTCAAAAGTCTGAGACAGCCTATGTGTACAGCTTATGCTTGCTTTGAAATAGGGTGGCCTGCTGGCGTGGCTGGGAAGAAAATGTATCGGATATGCTATATCAATAGGGGAATTCCACTGCCTATTCAACTTTGAATACACGTTAGACTAAACCCCTTGACGTACTAGGGATTATATGATAATAATTCTCTCACAATTTCTATCCCGCCAAATGGGGATGAAAAACATAAGGAGTTTATTATGAAACGGTTGCTTGTAATACAAGCGTTTATCATGATCGTAG
>JAITAM010000121.1 GCA_031284085.1 Spirochaetaceae bacterium | reverse complement strand
TTAAAATTGCGAGCGCTTATCGCCGAGTGTTAAAGAAATTTGTATAGTTCTAGCCATGATACTATGCTTGTCCGGTTTGGACGCTCTTTTTGGAGGGCTTCTAGACCGGGCTTTTTTTTTCAGGAAGGGACAGACCTTATGGGCAGGAAGGATCAGACCTCATAGGCAGGAAGGGTCAGACCTCATAGGCAGGAAGGGTCAGACCTCATAGGCAGAAACAGGTCAGACCTCATGGGCAGGAAGGGTCAGACCTCATAGGCAGAAAGGGGTCAGACCTCATAGGCAGGAAGGGTCAGACCTCATGGGCAGGAAGGGGTCAGACCTCATGGGCAGAAACAGGTCAGACCTCATGGGCAGGAAGGGGTCAGACCTCATAGGCAGGAAGGGGTCAGACCTCCGAAACAGCCTGTGGTTGCTTCTATCAGGCAAAAAGCCGTACCTCCGCTCCCGACATCAACAACCTTTGAAACAGGCCATGCCTGCTTTGAAACAGCCTGCGGCTGTTGCTGCTGAACTTTTTGACTTTTATACTGAATACCATTGAATCTTTCGCATATTTGCTATATATATCTATATATTAGGTTTTTGATAAATAGTGGACTTACCACTTTTAAGGAGAAAAATGAATACCGTTTGGTATTCGTACTGTTTTTTATGAATTTACACATTGGAATTGATGTCGGTTCAACGACCGTAAAAGTCGTTGTTATAGACCCTGAAACAAAAAAGGCCTTGTTTGCCCGCTATGCGCGCCATAATGCCTACCAAATACAAACCGTCCGCACCCTTCTATCTGAAGTTTTTACCGCTTTCCCAGAAGCAACATTTTATGCCGCAGTCTGCGGCTCAGGCGGCAGACCAGTCGCCGACCTTATTAACGCCTCATATATCCAAGAAGTTGTGGCTAATGCACTTGCAATACGCACATTTTATCCTACGGCGCATGTCGCCATAGAACTTGGAGGGCAGGATGCAAAAATCATCTTCTTTTACCGTGATGAAAATAGTGGAAAATTAACCACTTCGGATATGCGAATGAACGGAAGCTGCGCAGGCGGTACCGGTGCATTCATCGACGAAATTGCGGCGCTGCTCCAGATTCCAGTCGAAGACTTTGAGGCTTTTGCTTCAAAAGGCGCCTTTGTTTATGAAATATCAGGACGCTGCGGCGTTTTTGCTAAAACCGATATTCAACCCTTGCTTAATCAAGGGTGCCGGCGTGAGGACATTGCATTGTCGGCTTTTCATGCTATTGTGAAACAGACCATAGGGGGTCTTGCACAAGGGCTTGAACTTAGAGCGCCGGTAATTTTTGAAGGCGGTCCGCTTACGTTTAACCCGACTTTGGTGCGGGTCTTTGCCGAATGGCTGTCCTTGTCCGGCGAGGATATTATCCGCCCGCAAAATCCTGAAACAATCGTAGCTTACGGAGCCGCAATCTCGGTACAAGAGGTCTTTGCCGATCAGATAAAGTGCCTTGTGCCGGAGCAGGCTTTGGCAGCCCTTGGTTCATACCGTCATAGCGTCAATGCCGCTACCGCACAACGGTTTTATTTCACTACGGAACAGGATCGAAGGGATTTTGAAGAGCGCCATCGACTTCCGCCGCCGCCTTCATGCGCCTTAAAAGCCGGCGAGACGATCAGAGCTTACCTTGGTATTGACAGCGGCTCTACTACGTCAAAATTCGTTTTACTTGATGAGGAAGAGCGTATTATCGACAGCTTTTACACGGGCAATAAAGGCGAGCCGCTTCTTGTGATTAAGCAAGCGCTCCTTGATTTGAAGAAAAAGTACGATGACGCCGGTGTTACGCTTGAGATTATTGCGCTTGGGACAACCGGCTATGGCGAACTGCTTTTTGATAAAGCTTTCGGCGCCGATTACCATACGGTGGAAACCGTTGCCCACGCTCATGCCGCGCAAAAAACAGTTCCGGACCTAAGCTTTATTCTGGATATTGGCGGTCAGGACATGAAGGCAATCACTATTTCAGGCGGTATTGTTACCAATATCACGGTCAATGAAGCTTGTTCAGCCGGCTGCGGTTCGTTTTTAGAAAACTTTGCCGCCACGCTCAATATTCCGGTTGAGAAAATAGCGGAGACCGCCTTTAATGCAAAAAATCCTGCTGAATTGGGAAGCCGCTGTACCGTGTTTATGAACAGTACCATCATCACCGAGCAAAAAAACGGCAAGCAAGCTGATGATATTATGGCAGGTTTATGCCGTTCCATTATTGAAAATGTCTTTACAAAAGTGGTGCGTATATCAAACTTTTCAATCTTGGGTGATAAGATTGTTGTTCAGGGCGGCACGTTCCGCAACGATGCGGTTCTGCGCGCTTTTGAGCAATACGTTAATAAGCCGGTTATTCGGGCGCCGTACCCCGGCTTAATGGGCGCTATCGGCATCGCGCTCTTGACCAAGAAGGCGCGCCTTGAACAAGGAGCGGCTTTCCAAAGCCGGTTTATCGGCTTGGATGCGATGGGGGATTTTAAGTTTACCCAAGAGTCGAATGTAAAGTGTACTTTTTGCACGAATAACTGTTCCCGTACGCTGCTTTCGTTCTCCAATGGAACAAGATGGGTTACCGGCAACCGTTGCGAGCGGGGTGAACTTATCGGCGAGCCGCACGATGGGGTGTTATACGAAAAAGTTAGAAAGATACATGCCGAGATAGAAGCGGTGCCTGACATGATAAAGACAAGAGAGAAGCTTCTATTCCAAGACTACCCTTTCACGCTGGTTTGTCCGGAGCAACATTGTACGATTGGGATTCCGCGTATTCTTGATTTTTGGCGGAATATGCCGTTTTGGACAACGTTCTTTCACGCGCTTGGGTTTAAGACAAAAATATCTAAACCGAGTTCTCGGAAGCTCTTTGAACAAGGCTTGCAGTTTGTAACCTCCGATACGATATGTTTCCCAGCAAAGCTGGTTCACGGACATATTCAAGACCTAGCGAAGAACGAAAACGTTGATCGTATCTTTATGCCGTTATTGAATCAGATTCCATCGGAAAACCTTGAAGAGAACAGTGTTTTTACATGTCCGGTCTTAAAAGGATACGGTCTTGTGGTTAAGAATTCCGACAACCCTCAACGAAGGTGGAATGTTCAGCTTGATACGCCGATGTTTCACTGGTTTTCGCAAAAAGATCGTGATAATCAGCTGTGCCGGTATATGCAGGATACGTTTGGCATACCGGAACGAAGCGTGCGAAAAGCCCTCGTGCAAGCCGATGCGGCGCAAGATACCTTCACGGAAGAATTGGTTACGGAAGGAGTGCGCATCATATCGGAAGTCGAGGAAAATGGAACGTTTGCCGTTGTTATTGCGGGGCGTCATTATCAATTTGATCAGTTGGTCAATCATAATTTATCCCGCTATTTTACAGCTTTGGGTATTCCGGTAATAACGGTTGATGCGCTTCCGGGCGTGCAGGATGTAGACCTTTCGCAGACCATGCTTGATATCAATAACAACAACCATGCCCGCCTCCTTTCCGGCGCAATTCTTACCGCGCAGCACCCATCCCTTGAATATGTAGAGATTTTCAGCTTCGGCTGCGGGCATGATGCTTTGTACACAGACGAAGTCATTCGCATCATGCAAGAAATCTCCGGAAAGTCGCCGCTCATACTGAAGCTTGATGAAAGCGATGTTACCGGACCGCTGCAAATCCGTGTGCGCTCGTTTGTTGAAACGGTAAGGGCACGGCGGAAACTGGATACGGGCGCAGTAGAGGTGAAGGAGCTGAGCGATCCGTATCTGGTGAAATTTACGGAGAACGACAAAAAGCTTAAAACGATTCTGGTGCCGAATGTGAATCATTCCTTCTGTAAAATCTTATCCGCAGCGTTACGGCGGGACGGCTTAAAAGCGGAACCGTTGCCTATGGGGTCTAAAGAAGCGATGCGGCTCGGTAAAAAATATGTGCATAACGATATATGTTTTCCGGCGCAGATGATTATCGGCGAGGCGCTGGTCGCATTAGAAAGCGGGCGCTACGATCCGGAACAGGTCGTTGTCGGCACAGGAAAGACGCTCTGCGATTGCCGGCTCACCAATTATATGGTGCTGACCCGCAAGGCGCTTGACGACGCCGGTTTTTCCAACGTGCCTATTATTTCAAGCGACTTTTTTGATTTGAAAAACATACATCCGGCTTTCAGATTTACCCAATTTACCTATGCACGGGTCGCATGGTGTCTCATCATGGCGGATATTTTGGAGGAGCTTTGCCGCAAGATACGTCCTTATGAGATAAATCCGGGTGAAACGAATCGTGTCTTTGAAGAAGCCATTGATGATATTACCGAGACCTTCTGCCACAAAGGCATGAAAGGCGCTTTTGATGCCTATAGAAAAGCCATTGATGCCGTTTGTGAGATACGGTATGACAGGACGAAACGCAAGCCTTTGGTCTTCGTTACCGGCGAATACCTTCTCACGTTTCATCAAGGCTCCAATTTCCATATTGAGGAGTACCTTGAAAAGAACAATATGGAAGTGGAGCTTCCGCGGATGTACGATGTGTACAGAAATCTGCTGCTGCTTCACACCCTCTCCGAGATAAAGGATTTTCACGTACACCACTCAATACCCGATACGCTCTACGCCTTCGGAGGGGATAAGTACTTCGACATTACGATCAATATTATGGAAAAGATCGCAGGAAAACACCCTCTATATGAACCATGCCTCCGCCTCCCGGAGGCTGCCAAAATAAGCGATCATATCATCCACCACTCCATTCAGTCCGGCGAAGGGTTTATAATGGTTGCCGATATTATGCACCGGGCTGCGAAGGGCGTTAAGTCTTTTGTTATCCTGCAGCCCTTCGGCTGCCTGCCGAATCATGTGTGCGGGCGCGGCCTCATAAAGCGTATCAGAGAAGACTATCCTGATATTCAAATACTGCCGCTTGATTACGACCCGGATACCAGTTTTGCAAACATAGAAAACCGGCTTCAAATGCTTATTATGAATACCCGTAATTTTGACGACGCCGCACCGGCCATGTCTAAAGACTATGCGGATGAATCGATGAGCGACTCTCTTAATACCGATGAGGCAACTGGCATCATGTCTAAATTGCAGCATATAGGCGATCTGAACTTTGCAGACGTAAAGGAAATTGTCAAAAAGCTGTTTTCAGCATAGTCCGCCGCAATTCATCTTTGAGGTTTTCTAGCCTAGCCCTTCTTTAGGATAATTCAAAGGATGTGTCGATATGAAACAATTCGGCTTTGAAGGCATAATCTTTGCCTTCTTCTTGCTCGGTATTGCAGGATGGGTCTGCGAGACCATAAACGAATCAATAACCCGAAAGAAATTCGTCAATAAAGGGTTCTTCAAAGGACCCTTCGTTCCCTGTCAAGGCATCGGCGGGCTGGGCGTATACGCAATCGGCTCTCTCTTTAAGCCGTATCCGCTGCTGGTATTCCTAGTCGGCATGGTTGTGTGTACCGCTGTTGAGTATGGGACAGCGCTCTTTTTAGAGAAATGCTTCAAGGTAAAATGCTGGGATTATGCAACCTATCCCCACACAAAATGGTGTCATTACAAAGGCAGAGTGTCCCTGACAATATCGCTTTTTTTCGGCATAATAACGCTCTTTGTGGTGTATTTTTTCTGGGATTTTATGATGAGTATTGTACACGCTGCCGGGACGTCCATACTGCTCATAGACGGCGTTTTTATCGCAGTTTTTTGTATTGATGCTTTATACACTTGCAGCAAACTGCTGCGGTATAAAAAAGCCGGCATCAAAGTAGAAGGCTGGGCGGTTTTTTCAGATACAAAGGCTTGAGGATGAAAGATACGGAACTGTTCGGACGGCTTTCAAAAGATATACTGGAGAGTGCGTCGTTTGCCGTCTGCAAAACAATATTTTCTCACGGCTCGATAAGCATCTATGATCACAGCCTTGCGGTGGCTCAGTTGAGTTTTTCGCTGATTGAAAAAAGCCCTGCCTTTGACAAAGCCTGCGTGGTACGTGCGGCGCTTTTGCATGATTTTTTTCTGTACGAGTGGCATATTCCGGGCAAACGCTATTTATTTCATGGCTGGAGGCATCCGGCTATTGCGGCAAAGAACGCGCGGCAAATCTTCGGCATATCCGACAAAGAATACTCCTGCATACGAACTCACATGTGGCCGTGGACGCTTTTTCACCCGCCTCTTTACCTTGAAGGGTGGGTTATATCATTGGCTGACAAGATTGTTGCAATGAGGGAAGCGCTTCTTTGTCGGGGCAAGCGGCACTCTCTAGTGGATCCTCACAGCCGCGGCCTGCTCTAACAGGCACAGCCTGTTTCAGAGGTTCTTGTATCGGGGTGGCGTACGGCTTTTTGCCTAATAGAAGCAGAACATTGGACTAGAGGTCTGACCCTTCAGGCGGAGGAACGTCTCCACACTACGCGGTGGAAGCTCTCCACACTACGCAGTCAGCCTGTCAGATCCTATTGGCGTACGGCTTTTTGCAGGCCAGCAGCCGCAGGCTGTTTCAAAGGTTCTTGTATCAAGGATGGGCGTACGGCTTTTTGCCTGATAGAAGCAGGACATTGGACTAGAGGTCTGACCCTTCAGGCGATGGAAGCTCTCCACACTAAGCGGAGGTCTGTCCCCATCTTTGCTATTATTTTCCATTTTTGTTTTTATATATTTCCCACAGTACTATCGACGCCGCGCATGACACGTTTAACGAATCAATATTGCCTTCCATCGGTATTCTTATTACTCTATCGCACAACGCTTTTAATTTTATACTCATGCCCTTGGCCTCGTTCCCTATGATTACCATTACGGGTCTACTTATTTTACAATCTCCTATTGATGCTATGCCCGTTGAGTCCGTTCCTACTATCTCTATATTGTTCTTCATTTTTTGAGTTCTTATATATTTCTCCAGCATTTCCATTGATTCCATCATTACGATCTTCGTAAAGAATATACTCCCTAAACTCGCCCTCATTACTTTTGACTCATATACGTCTATCCCATGCCCCAGTATATATATCCCGTCTACATGAAACGCATTCGCCGAACGTATTATTGAACCTAAATTCCCATAATCGCTCGGTCTGTCGAATACTAATAAAAACGGATTGTCGGAACGAATATCGTCAAGCGTATTCGGTTTTATTTTTACCGTTATGAACATTTCAGACGGGTTTGTCTTTTCAGCTAAATTATCGTATAACGCGCGGGACATCTCAATACGCCTTACGTCTTTATACTGCTCAAGTATGCTTTTCCCCCAACCCGATAAACCGTGCGCATCTTTAATGATTATTCGAGTAATCTCCGCGCCAGAACGTACCGCTTGTTTAATACATTCTATGCCTTCGACAAATACTTCATGCGATCTCTTCCGTTTTACGCGGTTCAGTTTTAGAGACCGGATGATTTGATATTCGTCATTTTCCGTATGTATCCGGCATTTGTTCATAATTTGTATTCTACCATGCTTCCAACAGGCGGGCAACTGTCTTTCCGAAGCAAGCTGAGGTCTGTCCCTATCCTAGCCTTAAATATATTCTTGAAGCTTGAAATACAGTCAGCTTTTTATTTTATGTCGTTTTTCCCAAAGAAACTTATTCCCGCTATGCTTGATGCGCCTATAAAAAAGACGCTCGCTGCAATGCCTTTTATGATCTGCACGGCATTGTTATACCAGTACGCATCGTATTCCTCGCTGTAAAATATGGCGACATAAAGGCTCGGAAGAATATCCCGGGCGAAGGCAAGAGAGCCGTCCTGATAATCTCCCAAAAAACCAATAATAAACATTTCAGCTATTGTCCATCCAACACCAAGCAAAACCGTCATAGCCACATTCCTGCTTACAAAGGCGAACATCGTAAACAAAGCCGCGTAGGCCAGATGATACACATTCTGGTTGAAATATGTCCACAGGAAGAATTGAAAGAATTCCCTCAGGCTCATGCCGCCGAAACCAAACAGCACAGAGCATACCGCGGTCGCGGTAATCGCGGTTACCGTTACCATGCCGATACATGCCAAAAACACCGCCGTTAGTTTTGCCAAATAGACGGAACTTCTTTTTTTGCCAAGAGCAAGGGCATTGCGTATCGTACCGTTTTGGAATTCGGCGGCGATAAAAAATCCCACAAACGCCGAAAGCCAAATACACAAAAAAGGCGAAGCATCGCAGATTCTGGTTATCGCAATCTGCCCCAATACCGGTTCCTTCTCAAGGGAACGCAATCCATCCATCTGAATCCATGTTTGCAGCACGACAAGACCCAAAATCACCCACAACAACTTGGTATGCCGTATTTTATACATTTCAGCGCTAAATAGATGCCGCATTATTTTCTACTCTCCGTCAAATTTACAAAATAGTCTTCCAGTCGCTGCTGGAAAACACTTATGTTTTCCACAGTAACGCCGTTTGTAACAAGCAAGGTATTTATTTTCCCGGTTTTTTCCGTATGGCCGTATACGCACAATTCGTTCTTTGCGGTTTCTTTAATTTCTGTTTCCCCAAGCTTTTCTTTGATAAGTAAAGCCGCTTTCCGGCTGTCGTCTGTAGTTATTTTGATATACTGCCGTGATTCATACGCTAATTCTTCTTGTGAAATCTGTTTTACGAGGCGGCCTTTATCAATAATTCCATAATGGGTAGCCACTTGCGCCAACTCATCAAGCAGGTGGCTTGACACCAAAAAGGTAAGTCCTTGTTCTTGGGCGAGGCGGCGTATCAGCTCCCTTATTTCAATGATGCCTAGCGGATCAAGCCCGTTGACCGGCTCGTCAAGGATTAAGAATTCCGGTTTGGTGATAAGGGCGATTGCCAGCGCAAGACGCTGCCGCATTCCAAGCGAAAAGTCTTTCACTTTTTTCTTTTCCGTATCGCCGAGGCCGACCAGTTCAAGGGTTTCTTGGCTGGTTTTTTTATCAGCAACTTTGCCGATTTTGCGCTGGATTTCAAGATTTTGTTCTGCGGTCATGGCGGGATACACCGCCGGCGTTTCGATCGACTGCCCAATCCGTTCCCTGCCGTGCCGCAATGCCTTTGCAGTGGACTTCCCAAAAAGTTCCACTTCCCCGCTGCTTAAGGCTATCAACCCGGCAACTGCCCGCATAAACGTTGATTTCCCCGCTCCGTTTAATCCAATAAGGCCGTATATCTGACCCTGTTTTATTTCAACGTTTATATTTTCTATGGCATAAACGCCTTCATATTTTTTACTTAACTCTTTGGTTCGTAATACATATTCACCCATTTAATTAACGTTTGCACCGCCCTTTTTGCGATAATCCTTATTCTTTCCATTCTACTTGTTCTGCTATTTACAGCCGGTTCTCCTCGATAGCTTACTGCGCCAACACTGGAAATAGTGCCGTAAACATACGCCTAGCAGCCTTTTCAGGTTCAAGGGAATAGTCTACCGGATACTAAAAAAAGGCGCAAGCAGCGTTGATTCATACGAAGCTTTGAAACAGCCTGCGGCTATCTGACCCTTCAGGCAGTGGAAGCTCTCCACACTACGCGATGGAAGCTCTCCACATTACGCAGTCAGCCTGCCAGATCCTATGGCTTCGGCCTGTCAGATCCTATGGTTTCGGCCTGCCAGATCCTACGGTTTCAGCCTGCCAGATCCTACGGTTTCAGCCTGCCAGATCCTATGGCTTCAGCCTGTCAGATCCTAAGCGAATGTCAGACAAAAAGCCGTACCCTACTCCCGATACAACAACGATAGAAACAGCCTGCGGCTGCTGCTATCGTTGTATCTGATGTATGGCTGCTCCCTCTAAAGTGATCGTGATCTCATGCCGGCATTTCGCTTAACCTTTCTGCTGTTTGTGCTGGTTTATCAATCCGAATGTACCGGACTGAGCCGTGGGAATGGAGCGTAGGG
>JAITAM010000119.1 GCA_031284085.1 Spirochaetaceae bacterium | reverse complement strand
ACGGCAAGCCGCAATGGCGAGTGGGGATTGAGATTGAGCCAAGCAAGACTCGGACGCACACAATCCGGTGGCACGTAGAGGGAAGCCACGCTCGTGCGACGCCGGACGACTGCAACGGGTGGGTTTTGGTTTACAAGGTGCTTGAAGCCGGCGAGACCCCTCCGCATGATGGAGAGGAGATGGGGCATAGCCAACTGGTAACGCGCAATCCCTACGTGGTCGAACACAAAAGCGGGGACGAGGGGAAGCGGATAGCTTATTGCGGGGCCTTTCAGTCGAAGAGCCGTGGGCTTTTAGGCGGCTGGGGGCAAGTAGTAGTAGGTGTGTTGTCGTGAGAGGAACAGGCGGGGCTGCTACGCGGCCTTGCCGTTTATCATTGCTAAATAGGAGCAAAGTAATGGATGATTTATGTAAAGCAAACGGCTGCATGAAAAACCACACCGCTACTTATGCGAAATGGAACGGAAGTTTAGGAGATGCAGTATCATTTTGGCTGCCGATAGACGGCTACTCTGATTATTTTATCCATTTTTCTGTAGGAGCATCCATAAAATATTAGTGGGATTAAAGCTTAGAGCGGGCGGGTTTTTTTAAGGTTTGAACCTATTACAGGCTGCCCCGGAAAATAAGACCTAGTCCTGCTCTTGTATGAGCGCCCTGCCCCTTCCCTTTTACGATACGTTTCGTTATACTGGCTTACATGGTTATTGCATTAAAAGCCGGCATTTCACAAAGCCAAGCCGAGCGCTTTATCGGCTTTCTTGAAAAATACGGCGTAACAGTTCATGTTTCACAAGGAGCGGCACACGTTGTTCTTGGACTTGTTGGTGATACAACCGGCATTGACGAAGAATCTCTAAGAGCGCACCACCTTGTTGATAAAGTTATTCGTGTCCAAGAGCCATACAAAATGGCAAACCGGGCATTCCACCCACACGATACCATCATAGATATACTCGGACCAGATCAGGCAGTCCGTCATATCGGAGACGGATACCTTACGGTAATGGCAGGCCCCTGCTCTGTGGAAACGCAAGAGCAGATTGGTGCAATCGCAACTCTCGTAAAAAAAGCAGGCGCCGGCTTCCTTAGAGGGGGCGCTTATAAACCGCGCAGTTCCCCTTACAGTTTTCAAGGATTAGGGCCGGAAGGCTTGCGCTTGCTGTTGGAAGCAAAAAAACAGAGCCGTATTCCTATCATTACAGAGCTTATGGATATTCAAGACTTGCGGTTTTTTGAAGACGTTGATATTGTTCAAATCGGCGCACGCAATATGCAGAACTTTTCGCTGCTCAAAGAATTGGGGCGCTGCCGCAAGCCGGTACTGCTTAAACGGGGGCTTGCAAACACCATTACCGAATTGCTTATGGCTTCAGAGTATATTATGACAGGCGGCAATGAGCAGGTCATTCTTTGCGAGCGGGGTATACGCAGTTTCGATACCTATACCCGCAATATTCTTGATTTAAGCGCTATTCCGGCTATTAAAAGACAGAGCCATCTGCCGGTTATTGTCGATCCCAGTCATGCCACCGGTTTAAGTTGGATGGTGCCTGCTATGACTAAAGCTGCTATTGCAGCAGGTGCGGATGGAATCATAGTTGAAGTGCATAACGACCCGGAACATGCGCTTTGTGATGGCGATCAGTCGATTACGCCGGCGGTTTTTGAGCAGCTTATGCAAACAATACGCCGGTATGCAGAAATTGAAAACAAATGCTTTTGAAAGAGGAAAAACAGTGTTATCTATAGAGACATGCACAACCGGTATTGTCGGATTAGGGCTTATGGGCGGCGCTTTTGCCTATGCTTTGCGCGATTGCAAAGCGCAGTCCATACTTGCCTATGATATTTCAGGCGAAACGCTGGCAAGCGCCCTGAAACAGGGTTGTATCGACGAGGGTTTTACTACACCGCAGCCGATGCTCTGCCGCTGTGATTTAGTATTTCTATGTCTTGCCCCCTCGTCTCTTATCCGGTTTATGCAGGAGCATATCTATTCGTTCAAAAGCGGTGCGCTTCTAAGCGATATAGCCGGTATAAAGGGAAGTATTGTTGCTGCTCTTGAAAGCATTCTACGCGATGATCTTGATTTTATACCCGGACATCCCATGACCGGCAGCGAAAAAGGCGGGTTTGCCTATGCAAAAAACTGCTCGTTCAAGGGGAAAAATTACATTCTTACCCCGCTCGAACGGAACAAACCGGAAAATCTTGCTTTTCTTAAAGGCCTGATCCGCCGCTTTGGATTTAGTCGTATTACCGAAACAAATCCTGCTGATCACGATCGCAAGATTGCCTTTACCAGTCAGCTCTGCCATGTCATTGCAGCAGCTCTCATTGACTGCCAAAGCGATACTGGTATCACTCGATTCGGCGGCGGGAGCTTTGAAGATTTGACTCGTATAGCTCAACTGAACGCCCCTTTGTGGGCGGAACTTTTCATAGAAAACAGTGCCGAGTTACTCATGCGTATTGAAGAATTTGAGGGAAGTCTTAATACTATTAAGACTCTTATTGCCGATGAAAACCGCACCGCACTGGTAACAATGCTACAGGCAGTACGGGACAGGCGAGCTGCAATGGATAGTTGACAGCTGAAAACATTTCTTCTTAGTTATGAACGAACAAACCAAGAAAACCGGCGCGGCTATTCTTGTTGACAGTCTTATAGAACAGGGTGTTAAGCTTATCTTTGGTTATCCGGGCGCTGCGATCCTTTCTATTTACGATGAACTTTACCATAGGCGCGATCATATCCGGCATATTCTGGTAAGCCATGAACAACACGCCGCTCATGCCGCTGACGGCTACGCCCGTGCAAGCGGTTCGGTTGGGGTTTGTCTTGCAACCTCAGGCCCCGGCACTACCAATCTTATCACAGGCATTGCAACGGCATTTATGGATTCGATACCAATAGTGGCAATTACCGGTAACGTCTGCACCGCTCTGCTTGGTAAAGACAGCTTTCAAGAAGTCGACAGCACAGGCATAACTATCCCTGTTGTGAAGCATAGCTGGCTTGTCAAAAACGGTGCGGACATTGCCGGTATTATAAAAGAAGCTTTCATAGTGAGTCGGAGCGGCCGGGCTGGTCCTGTGCTTATTGACATTCCAAGCGACGTCTTAGAGCAGCACGCGGAATCAAAACCGCTCTCGTCTGCCCGGCTTAAACGCCTTTCAAAAACCTTTCCGGTGAATGATACAGCCATTGAGCAGGCGGCAAAGTTATTGTGTGCCGCGCAAAAGCCGGTTATTTATGCCGGAGGCGGTGTAGTAAGCGCCGATGCCGGCATACAGCTGCTGTCCCTTGCAGAATATCTTAATGCGCCGGTTATACTGTCGCTCATGGGACTTGCCTCGTTTCCCAGTCGGCATCCTCTATGCGCCGGTTTGATCGGAAAATACGGTACGGATTATGCCAATACTGCTCTCAAACAGGCAGACATTATACTTGCTTTAGGCGCACGTTTTTCAGAGCGGGTAACCGGAAACGATCCGGAGCAGTTTATTCATGGAGCAACGGTAGTGCATTTTGATATTGATCCGGCGGAGATCAACAAAACCGTGCGGGCGACGCTTTCAGTGCAAGGCGATCTAAAAGAGACGCTTCCGCGCCTCCTTGCTCTCTTGCCGCCTTCGCGTTACACCTTTCCTCCTTTACCCGCTGCTTCTGTGCCTTCAAATGCCTTCAATCCTCAATACATCATCACGACTGCCGCCGAATACTTAGGGCCTGACGCTATAGTTGTAACGGATGTGGGGCGCCATCAACTGTGGACAGCGCAGTTTTACCCTTTTTCAGGCAGGGCGCGTTCGTTTTTAACATCAGGCGGCATGGGTACTATGGGATTTGGTTTGGGCGCTGCTTTGGGGAGTGCTTTTGCTTGTCCCACCCGTCCTGTGCTGCTTATTACCGGAGACGGTTCTTTCCGGATGAATTGCTCTGAGATGAGTACGCTTGTTGCTTACAATGTGCCGGTTTTAATTCTGATCTTAAACGACCATGCTTTGGGCATGATAAAAGAGTGGCAGTCTCTCCTTTATGAGGGCAGGTACTCGGAAAGCACTCTCAATCGTCCGCCGGATTTTGTAAAACTAGCCGCAGCCTACGGTATAGCCGGTTTTCAGGCGTGTACCGCAGCCTCTTTTACCGCTGCATTGAAAGAGGCAACCAAACT
>JAITAM010000100.1 GCA_031284085.1 Spirochaetaceae bacterium | reverse complement strand
ATTAAGATGGTATTTGCGATCCGCTGGAACAAAATGAACCACAAGACAGGACACTTCTGGGGAGATAAGTTCTATTCGCGAGTAATAACGGACGAGCAGGACTTCTGGGCTGTGTATAACTACATCGATCAGAACCCTGTTAGGGCGGGACTTGTAAAAGAACCTCGTGAATGGAAGTACAGTGGAGCGTATCATCGGGAACACGGGATCACAGAGATTATCTCTTTCGTGGATGACACAATCTTGAAGTCGGAATTGAAGGTACTCCAGTGAACCAAGACAGACCTAAGGTTGGATTTTCTCTCTCCGAGTCTCAAGTTCCGGTCTTTTAGACCCGAAGTCCGGTCTTTTAGACCCGAAGTCCGGTCTTTTAGACCCGAAGTCCGGTCTTTTAGACCCGTAGTCCGGTCTTTTAGACCCGTAGTCCGGTCTTTTAGTCCCGTAATCCGGTCTTTTAGTCCCAAACTCCGGTCTCTTACTCCCGAAGTCCGGTCTCTTACTCCCAAGTTCCGGTCTTTTAGTCCCAAACTCCAAAACAGGTCAGACCTCAGAGCAAAGCGTCCTTTATCGCACTAGCTATGATTTGCGCACCGTTGATGTTCCCTATCTGTTTGGAGGCGCTGCTCATTGCGCGCCGCCTTTCAGGATTAGCTGCAAGAGCCATGATTAGCTTTTGTAAAGCCTCAGGGTTGCGCTCCTCTAGGACTAAGGCCGCACCGGCTTGTGCAAAAACTCGTGCGTTTTCCACTTGATCGCCACGTGTGCCTGAGCCGCGCAGAGGTATCAACACCATAGGCACGCCAACGCTTGCACATTCCCATAAAGTACCCGCACCGCTGCGCCCTACAACCAGTTCCGCTGCGGCTAATATATGCGCCAACTCGTCATGGATGAAGGTGAAAGGCTGGTAGCGCGGCGCCGCTGCCGCCTGCCTGAGCGTGCCGGTTTGGTGTACCACAGTGTAAACGGTAGTCAACGCAGGCAGGCTGTCTTGGATAAGCTCGTTGACTTCCTGCGCCCCAAGACTTCCTCCAAGGACAAGCACTATGCGTTCATCGTTCCCTACACCAAGAAATGCGCGCCCCTTTGCCGCATCCGCAGTATAAAAAGCCGGCCGTATTAAATTACCGGATACCGTTATTTTCTTGGTAATTCTTTGCGGTAAAAAGCGCGCCGTGTCCGTATAAGCGGTAAAAACTCTGTCTGCAAAGCGGACGTTGATTTTTGTAGCAAGGCCCGGACTGTAATCGGATTCGTGGGTAAAAACCGGTATTTTAAGCGAAGCTGCGGCTAATACCGGCGGCACGCTAACAAAACCGCCTTTAGAAAAAAGCAACGCGGGTTTTTCTTTTTTTAGGATGGCTCTTGCAGCAAAAAAACCGGCGATGATCTTAAATACATCGGTAAGATTACGAAAAGAAAAATACCGTCTCAACTTTCCGGCAGGGATTCCAAAAAACAGAACCCCTGCTTTGTGTACAATATCTTTATCTATACCGGTATCAGCTCCTATCCACAGCACCCTATAGTCGGCTAGATAAGGAATTACCGCAATACCCGGATAAATATGCCCTCCGCTACCGCCGCCGGTAAAAACTATTGTTTTCACTGGTTGAGCACCTGATAAACTTCTTCGGGGCTTTGTGCATTGATAAGGAACTGGCGGAGGGAACTTTCTTTGAGGCGGATGTTAAACATGGAAAGTGTCTGCAAATAGTAGGCGTGTTGGTTGTAAGCGGCAGCGATCATAAACAAAAGCCTTACCGGCTCGTTATCAAGGGCTTGAAAATCGACAATATCGACATGGCTTATACCAATAGCCATGACCAAATCCGTTATCGATCTCAGCCGAACATGAGGAATTGCTATGCCGCTACCGATAGCGGTACTCATAAGCGCTTCACGCTGAAAGATTTCATCAATTAGCTCCTGCCGATTTTTTATCTGCGGGGCAGTAGCTATAACGGTTGCTAGTGCGAATAGTGCATCGTGTTTGTATTTATGATTCAGGAAAACAATACGATCCAGCGATATAAGCGTCTCTATAGAGATAGCATTTGATTGTGATAGTGATAAGCGGCTGGACGCCGAAAGCCGTGCATTAACCCACTGTTCTACCTCGGAACGCTTAAAACGCCAAGCGGTACCGATTTTTCCTGCCGGAATTTCCCCTTTCTGCGCCCAGTCGTATACTGTACGTTCTGAAACCCGTAAATACTGAGCAATTTCACTAATAGTTAAAATTTCATCTTCAATCACAAGAATCGACCTTCTGTTCAAAATACTATAAAGCTGCAGAATATGTCAATTATTGGCATACTTGAGAATAAATTAAGGTGTTTTTGGTATTCTAAAGCCATAGATATATTTTGTGGAGTCGGGTAGCGACAAACCACGTTCCGATTGCAAGAAAGGCGAAGCCTAAAAAAGGAACAAAGAGCGTATCGGCACTGATGAGCAGCTCCTTTCCGAGGAAGACCAGCAAAGTGCCTGCGCCGATAAAGAGATAATTCTTTTCACCGCTGCTATAAGCTGAAATAAAGAAATTCAGTACCGTGATCACTATACAGCCGGCATCTACTACGGCAAAGGTTGTACTCATACCGGCTATGGGGCCGAGGCTGGAATTCCACGACAGCCTATCAATCGGTACTTTCAATGCAATAAGCAAGGCAACACTGGCGCTCATAAGCAAGCTGTTTTTGAGCCGCATTCCTGCCGCATTGATACTTGCTACAAACAGTGAAAAAATGCCAAAGTACCGAAAAAAAAACAGCACCTTAAAAGCAATACCGAGGTACAACGAAGGAAGTGTATACTGTATGCTCATAGGAGTAATTATCCGAAGCGATTCAAATGCGGTTGAGAGTACAAAAAACGAAAAGAAGAATATCTCAGGCGATTCAGTCTTTTCAAAGTAGATATAAATACAAACAATACCAACAAGAGCGTAGAGCATGGTAGAAATTACTGCAATAAACGGCGCAAGAGGTTGTACCGGCAAAATATGTGTAGCTGCTAGCCCCGGTATTATACTCGTTGAACGTTCTGCAGCGCCGTTCACAGCGACCGGATACAACTGTACCGTAAAGAACGAGCTAACCACTACTAGAAGTACCAATAGCACTACACATACTATCTCTATCTTAAATACAAAATTTCTTTCTAGAATAGTCATAAAATGAGTATACATGGAAAAAAAGAATGAGAAAAGATGGCATTTATAAATCAGTGCAAACCATGTTTTCTATAAAAGCGGCTTATTTTACAAATACACAGCAAAATAAAATAAATTTATTCTTGACCTACTCTTCAATAAGCATTATTATCTAATAATAGTACTTATTACTAATAAGCACTATGTGTTGTCCATGCACAAAAATAATGGTTTACAAAACGGTCTAGTCCGTTTTAGATATTTTTCCGTAAGGAGTTTTTATGAGAATATTTATTTGTACAATTTGCGGCTATGTTCACACCGGTGACAGCGCTCCTGAGTTTTGTCCTCAATGTAAAGCGCCGGCTGCAAAATTTCTAGAGAAGAGTACAGATACTGCGGCTTTCTCTGCTGAGCATATTGTTGGTATTGCCAAAGGCGTAGAGAAAGACATCCACGATGACCTTGTAGCGAATTTCAATGGCGAATGTCATGAAGTTGGTATGTATCTTGCTATGAGTCGAGTCGCAGAACGTGAGGGGTATCCGGAAATTGCGGAAGCTTATAAGCGCTATGCGTTTGAAGAAGCTGAACATGCGGCTAAATTTGCAGAGCTTTTAGGTGAAGTGCTTACCGATTCTACCAAGAAAAACCTTGAACTTCGGGTAGAAGCTGAAGGCGGCGCTTGCTACGGCAAGACCGAACTTGCAAAACGTGCCAAGGAATGTGGTTACGATGCAATCCACGATACGGTTCATGAAATGGCCAAAGATGAAGCCCGCCATTGCTGCGGCTTTAGAGGTTTGTTGAAACGACATTTCTAGGAAATAATTCTCGGTAATAGGTGGTAGAAGGTTGTCAGTCAACCTTCTACCACCTATTTGTATTTTACAGTATTCCTTTTCTAATGTTAGAAAGTTTTGCCTTCAAATGCAAAATAGCTTTTGAGTGAAGTTGCGATACCCGCGATTCGGTTACATCGAGTACCTGCCCTATTTCCTTCAAGGTAAGATCTTCATAATAATACAATACAAGTATTTTCTTTTCTTTGTCCGGCAATTCACTGATATAATCAAAAACAACCCGCCTGATTTCTGCTTTCTCTACAATAACATCGGGATTGAGGCTCGCAGGTGATTCTATACTGTCTCCAATAGAAACTTTATCATTCTCATCGCCGGAAAACCATACATCGTTAAGAGACAGAATAGAAGTGCCGGATATTTTCATTATAGTTTTAAGGTAGACCTCTTCGCTCATCCCTAAAAAATCGGCGATCTCTTTGTCAGCGGCAGTTCTTCCCAACTGCGACTCTAAAATTCCAATAGCCTCCTCAACCTCGCGTATTTTTTGCCGCACCGATCGAGGAACCCAATCAATAGAACGCAGTTCATCAAAAATAGCACCGCGAATTCTGGTAACCGCATAGGTTTTGAACTTTACTCCTTTAGATGGATCGAATTTATCAATAGCATCAAGGAGACCAAATGTGCCGAAACCTACCAAGTCATCAAATTCAACATTAGGGGGCATACCGATTGCTACTTTGCCGGCAACGTATTTCACCAAGGGAGCATATTGTTTTATAAAATTGTCTCGAATTCTCGGATCTTTCTTTTGCTGATACTCCAACCAAAGAGCATCTTCTATTTTTTTATTATTAGGGTCATTCCCCATAAAAATTACCGTCGTGGGGAAACGGCGGCACACCTCCTATTTGGTCTTATTTAATTTTTACACAAGACATAGATGGGTGTCTAGTAGTTAATACTCTTTTTGTTATTCCTTAACGAAAATTTCACCGTATTGCAGGCCAGCTCACGCCAACGTGTTTCTAAGCTTCGGCGTTGTATGGAGAGCGGCGCATGGCCTTTTGCCTACGCTGTTTAAGGTTGCTGTATCGGAAAAGGCGTACGGTTTTTCAGGCACAGGCTGTTTCAGGCACGGCTTGTTCTAACGACTCTGCACTGAGTGGGCTGAAGGTCTGACCTGTTTCTGGGTTGAAGGTCTCAGCCGCAGGCTGTTTCAAAGCAGGCACGGCCTGTTTCAAAGGTTGCTGTATCGGGAGATGTGTACGGCTTTTTGCCTGATAGCAGGCACGGCTTGCTTCTGGGTTAGAGGTCTGACCTGTTTCTGGCTTAGAGGTCTGACCTGATTTCTGGGTTGGAGGTCTGACCTGTTTTCGGGTTAGAGGTCTGACCTGATTTTAGGTTGGAGGTCTGACCTGTTTCTGGGTCTGAGGTCTGACCCCTTCGGGTCTGAGGTCTGACCTGATTTTGTGGAGGACGGCTTCTGACTCATCCGGGATGGCTTTTGAGTCGCGGGGAACGGCCCGCAAGTCGCTTGAAAGAGCCTCTCTCGCTCCTTGCAGGCAAAAGCCGTACGTCCGCGCCCGATACAACAACCTTTGAAACAGGCTGGCTTGTTGAAGTAAAGCTGAGGCAGGCATTTATCTGTGCTGAAATATGAGCGAAAGTCCCAATTTGTTTGCTCTATCTACACTGTATTTCTTTTCTTTTCCTTGCTGATAGGTTGTTAGTTCCACCTTATCAGTAGAAGGCATTACAGTTATGCTCACGGATTCCGCAGGCAATAGAGAAAAACTGTATTCATTGCCGGCGCTAAGATATATCGTTTCATGCCTTGTTACCGTTCCTTCTCTAATTACCAGATTTTGGTACTTGTCATTCTCTATGGGAGACATCCTCTGATTGTATAAATTATCAGTTACCTCTCCATATATTTCCACTATGGCGCTACCATATGTTATTCTTAGATTTGCATCTATGATCGATGACGGCCCCGTAGTTCTCGAATATAAACAAGAAGTAAATAAAAGTAAGACAAAAGCAATAAAGTATAGCTTTCTATAATACATGCCGTTTCCTCCTTTTATATAACGTTGAAACAGGCTGTGCCTGCTTCTATTAGACGAAGAGTCCGCGCCTGATACAACAGTGAAGCTTAGAAATCCGCTGGTGGGCTGGCCTGTCTCACCTCCTGTAGGCAAAAAGCCGTATGTCCGCGCCTGATACAACAGCGAAACTTAGAAACCCGCTGGCGGGGCAGGGCGGATGGTGATAGTGCCGAATATCTTGTGTTGGTAGACTTGGATCATCTGCATCTTAGCAGCTTCCAAAATAGCAAGAAAAGCGCAGATAAGTTCCAAAAGCGAATCCTTGCGCCGTATCAAGTCGGTGAATGTACACTCACCCTTTTGTTCCATAAGTTCTGCAAGCAGGGCAATCTTTTCATTGACCGAAACCTCTTCAGCCATGTCTATAATGCGCTGTGCAGGCAGTTTGGGAACAAAAATCTCAAAAGCCTTTAGCAAAGCTTCAGGCTGTATCACCTGCCACAGCTCTATTTGCACAGGATGGGCAAAGCGGCGCTTCTTCCGTTCAATAACCCATTGCCCTTCCCTTACCTTCTCTTCCATGAGGCCGGAAAGTTTTTTGAACTTTTGATACTCTACCAGTTTGGTGATCAATTCATGCCGCGGATCCTCTTGTTCATCATCAGGCTTAATTTCTACCGGCAGGAGCATACGAGATTTAAGAAGAAGCAAGGTCGCCGCAAGAAGATAAAATTCACTCATGCCGTCAACATCACAATCCTCTGCCCCCTCCAGCGCCTGTATGTACTGTTCTGTGATCTCGGCTACCGGGATTTCGTAGATATTGACTTCGTTCTTGTTGATCAAATAGAGGAGCAGATCAAGGGGACCTTCAAAGTTAGCGAGCTTAAACGTATGCGCAGCGTTCTTATCAAGGCGTTCCATTTATGCAACCATCGCCTGTAACACACGGATAATCCAGCGGTAAGTCTCATCCGGAAAGCTGCCGCGCACCGCAAGAAACTCTAGAAGCGCATCCTGAAAGAGTTCTGAAAAGAAGTAAATCTGCCCCAGATAAAAGCGGGCGCGCATCTCAAGGCCGGCGCTTTGCGGCAGCCGTGTAAAGGCGCGCAGCTCGCTTTGAGCCTTCTGCCAATCATGTTTGGCAAACAGATCGTGTACTATTGAGTAAAGAACGTATTCTTCGCTATTTGTTGGGGCGTTGAAATCGGCTTGCAATATCTGCGGCTCTTTTTGCGCATCAGTTTGTGCCGCCGCCCTCTCTTTGAAGAGAGAGGCAAACGCCTGTTCAGCCTCCTGCGATAAAGCGATGATAGAAGAAGGGATGGTCTGCGGCATCTCATGCACAATAACGTTAGGCATTGTTAGATGCGGCAGCACTATGTCATAGCCGCGCACTCTTATATCCGGTGCGCTTGCCTGAAGTGTTACCGGTTCTAGCGTGGCATTGTAGCCGGGAATAATTTCTACCGCACCGATTTCAAGGTCTTCGGCAAAGACAAGTGCATAGTAGTACGGGAGGCCGGGAATTGGATAATCCATAAAGGGGATAGGCACGTTAAGGCGGACGATACGTGCAAAGACGAGGTCGGACTTTTGTCTAATGGGACGGTTGCTGCGGTATAAGATCGTAGCCTTTCTGTTGTCAATGCTTCGGTAGGATATGGACACGCCGTCTCCCCGCACAAAGGCATCCAAAGAAAAAACGTTTATATGCTGAGCAGTATCGCCGTTTGTATCGTAGGCCGATACAAGTATGCTGTTGCGGTACGGCAAGAGTATTGGGTAACGTTCGCCGGTTTCTGCGCTGGAAACGATAAAGTAGTGCATAGATTGAGAATTATCTAATTCATCTATATAAAACTGTGTGCCGTAAGGAATCTCTATTTCCTTAATACCCGTAAGCGTAGGATGAGGGGCGTCAAAAGGTTTTGAAGAACGGTAGATGTAGACAGGACCGTAAATATCCGGAGAATCCACCCAGCTAATGCGAATTAAATTGCCTTTTCTTTCCACACTGAGATCCGAGATAAAGGGGACAAAGATCTCTTCTGAGAAGAGGAGTGCCGGAACAGTCAATAGAAAAACGATGAGAGTTTTAAGGAGGCGCATACTTTATATAATCAGGCTTCTGTTTAAGAAAAGTCAAGGTTCACAAGCTGCCGTTTCATTTCAATCCGCGCACCCGCACAAGGTGCGCTAAAACCTTTGGCTTCTTGCTTCTAACGATCAAACTTAAACTAAAAGAACAAAGCTCAAGCCGAAGCCCCAAGCTTAAAGGCTTTTTACGGCGCCTTTCCATAAAAACTATTGATACATGATGAGATAGGGTCTGGGGTTAAGGGCGTAGACTTCTTTGGGCGTGAGCAGAGGGTTGTCGTAGCCTGCGCCGGGTATACCGAAATTATAAAACAGCTTGAAACCTTTAATCGGCATGGTAAGAGCTAGAGCATTGGATGCGTAAGAGTCCCGCTTCAAAAAAGGCCGGCCGAACCCGTCCGCGCAATGCACCAAACGCACCGTGCGCCGCCCGCTTTCAACTGTGGAGCGGTTCTTTATCATGTTGACATTGAATTGGTGGATCACCAACATACGGTCGCCGGGGAGTTTATTTTGTATAATATAATCTTCCATAACACGCTGCGCCCGATTTATTTCATCTGCAGTAACAGACCCTATTTCTTTCATTGGCCTTGTGGTGCGCCACTCCGGGTCTAAGGCGAGATGAACGTTGGGGTAGCGCAAATAAGGGAGCATCTTTTTGAGGGAATCAACCGGATCATAGCGGCCGATTTGATGATCAATGAATACCAGCATATCATGCTCTAAAGCATAGTCTATGTAGCGCATCAGCGTTTCCTCGTTGATAATGCCGATCTCTCCCTGAGGCCAAACGGTGCCATAAATGATATAAAAAGCCGTGGTAACGCCCCGCCCGCCGCTGACTTTTCGGTATTCCTCTGCGAGCTTGTCGAGCCGGCCTGCTAAATCTTCTATTGAATAGCGCCCAAGAATACCCATACGGGTTGAATTCGGATGCCCATAGAATGCAAGCACATCGTTATTAAGCAGCAGCGAGGATTCATAAGGATAGGCCGGTATTTTCGCCTCTGTTTCTGTCGACACCCAGTGGGGGTATGATTTTTCGTATGAGCGTATGGCGGCCAGTTGCTCTGGGAAATAAACCGAAGGGAAAAAAGGAATATCTAAGACCGGTTTTGCGCTGAGGACAGGTAAATTAGGCGCTAGCATACTGGTATTTTGAGCAGAGACTTGAAATGTAAGCATAGACAGCAATAAGAAAATGAAGTACATATTTTTTTATTATTCAGTCTCTACAAAGATTTTGCAAGTAGTTTTTAACAGCCGCAGGCTGTTTCTAAAGTTCTTGTATCGGGGGCGGCGTACGGCTTTTTGCCTAACAGTCGCAGGCAGAGGTCTGACCCTTTCCCAGCAGGCAGTCTGTTCCACTGTCAGCCGCAGGCAGAGGTCTAACAGCCGCAGGCTGTTTCTAAGGTTCTTGTGTCGGGGGCGGAGTACGGCTTTTTGCCTGACAGCCACAGGCTGTTCCGCCGTCAGCCGCAGGCAGAGGTCTGACCCCTTCTCAGCAGGCCGGCCTGTTTCCAAACAGCCACAGGCTGTTCCGCTGTCAACCACAGGCAGAGGTCTGACCCTTTCCCAGCAGGCCACAGGCTGTTCCGCCGTCAATCACAGCCGGAGGTCTGACCCTTTAGCAGGCCGCAGGCTGTTCCGCCGTCAACCACAGCCGGAGGTCTGACCCTTTCCCAGCAGGCCGGCCTGTTCCTAAACAGCCGCAAACTGTTCCGCCGTCAGCCGCAGGCTGTTCAAGGTTCTTGTATCGGGGACGGCGTACGGCTTTTTGCCTGACAGCCGCAGGCTGTTCCGCCGTCAACCACAGGCAGAGGTCTGACCCCTTCCCAGCAGGCCGGCCTGTTTCCAAACAGCTACAGGCTGTTCCGCCGTCAGCCGCAGCCGGAGGTCTGACCCTTTCCCAATAACAATAGAAAGATAATGGCTAGAGTAAGAGGGATTCGATTATGTATACTAATAAAGAGTTGATTATAGAAAGAGGAGAAATACCAGCAATGGCACAAGATGGTTTCAAATGCCGAAATATCCC
Organism: Spirochaetaceae bacterium; assembly: GCA_031284085.1. Classification (GTDB taxonomy): domain Bacteria; phylum Spirochaetota; class Spirochaetia; order Treponematales; family Breznakiellaceae; genus BOBG01. Next base: position 98 of record JAITAM010000100.1, on the reverse strand, counting down.
CACGGGGATCGGCAGCAAAACAAGGCCAAATACCCTAACCTTGATAGAAAATACCTGCAAATACGGAAGACGGACGGGCAGTGGAACCGCAGCACTAA
>JAITAM010000078.1 GCA_031284085.1 Spirochaetaceae bacterium | reverse complement strand
CGGACATTTTCTGCTGCAAAAGACTCTTTTGTGCGTGCGCAAAATGATTCTGTGCGTGCGCAAAACGATTCTGTGCGTGCGCAAAACGATTCTGTGCGTGCGCAAAATGATTCTGTGCGTGCGCAAAATGATTCTGTGCGTGCGCAAAATGATTCTGTGCGTGCGCAAAACGATTCTGTGCGTGCACAAAATGACTCTGTGCGTGCGCAAAATAACTCTGTGCGTGCGCAAAATAACTCTGTGCGTGCGCAAAATAACTCTGTGCGTGCGCAAAATAACTCGGGAGAGGGTCAGACTTCCAACCCAGAACAGGCCGTGCCTGCTATCAGGCAAAAAGCCGTATGCCATGCCCGATGCAACAACCTTTGAAACAGCCTGCGGCTGAGACCTCAAAAACAGGTCAGACCTCTAACCCAAAAGCAGGTCAGACCTCCGATCAGGCCAAAAGCCGTACACCTCTCCCGATACAGCAACCTTTGGAACGGCCTGTGGCCGTGTTGCTTTGTAGGACAAAATATTCTATACTTGTATGAATGAAGAATACCACGAGAACAAAACGTACTATATGGGCCATCATTGTATTCATAGTTGCCGCTTTTGCGATCTTCTTTTTCTTTCTGCCGGGTGAAGATGAAACTGAAACCGAGCCTGAAGATGAAAAGACCCAAAGTCCAATCGAAGCGCAAAAACCCCTCAGAATATATTCGTTCAATATCCAAATATTCGGCGCAGCAAAAATGGCAAAACAGGAAGTTGTCGACCTCCTTTTGCAAATAGTTTCCGGCGCCGATATAGTTGCAATCCAAGAGGTGCGTTCCCTAACCCCAGACCCGGTTGAACAGTTCATGGCGCTCCTCCCGCCGCAATACAATTACGTGCTAGGGCCGCGTGAAGGCAGAACGTCTTCTAAAGAACAGTACTGGATTATCTACGACAGCACTGCGGTAACCGTTATTGGTGAGGATACGTACCCAGACCCGCAGGATCTGTTCCAAAGGAATCCTTTGGCGGTGTATTGCAAGAGCGCAGGCAATTTCGACTTTATTATCATTGATAACCATGTGCAGCCTTCGGATGCCGCTCAGGAGATCGGTGCTTTAGTCGACGTCATTGAATACTATCAAGACTTGTGGCATGATACGGATATTCTGGTTTTGGGTGATTTTAATGCGGACGGCGCTTACTATGACGAAAATCTTTTGGCGCAGGTCTTTCCCGCCGACCGCTATTACAGCTTGATAAGCAACGACTACGATACGACCGTTGCCTCAGGCGATAATACCTACGACCGCTTCATCATTACTAAAAGCGCAGGGAACTATTACACTGGTAATAGCGGCGTGATCCGTTTTGATGAAGTCTATGACTTTAGTCTTTACAGCATTGAGCCTAAAGACGTAAGCGATCATTATCCGATTTGGGCTGAGTTCAGCATCACGGCGAATCCCGCGCCGTAGTTTGTTTTCGAGGAGTATTGTATGCCGATTGATTTTAATCAAGAAACCAAAGAATTTCACCTTCACAATGAGTTTTTGAGCTGCCTTATCAAAGTCCTTGATGACGGTTCTATTGGGCAGGTCTACTGCGGCGCACCGCTTATGCCCTCTCGCAGCTATCCTTTTTTATCCTTGCTTGCATCGCACGCGTCCTTCCGCCGCGATAGGACGCTCATACCCTTTGAATATCCGAGCGGCGCACGGGGCGATTACCGCGTCTGTGCTTTTGCCGTTCAAGAGGCGGACGGCTCTATGGCAATGGATCCGGTTTATCACAGCCACGTAATATATGAAGGAAAGCCTTTAATTCCCCGGCTGCCGAGTCTTTACGCAGAGCAAGATTATGAAGCGCAGACCTTAGAGTTAAAGCTCTTTGATGCGGTTTCTGGTCTTTCCCTTATCCTTTACTACACGATTTATGCAGGAGCGCCGGTAATAGCGCGGCACAGCCGTTTTATTAACGCAGGAGAGAAGCCTTTGGTTCTGCGCAAAGCTATGAGCCTTAGCCTTGATTTGCCGGATGACAACTGGCAGCTCATGAGTGTTACGGGAGCGTGGGCGCATGAGTTTCAGCTAATCGAAGAGCGTATTAGCGCCGGCTTTCAAGGGATAAGGAGCAACAGAGGCAATTCCGGCCATCAGCAAAACCCCTTCTTAATTCTCAAGCGCCCCTTTACTTCGGAGTTCTTGGGTGAAGCTTTGGGCGTTAGTCTTTTATACTCAGGCAATTTTGCTATAGCTGTAGAAAACTACCGTTCGCCTCGAGTGCAGATCGGTATCAATGACGAAACGTTTTCATGGAAACTGGAAGAAGGCGCTTCTTTTGATACACCGGAAGCGCTTCTTGTGTATACCAAGAGCGGCGGTATCAACGGTATATCGCAGGCTTTCCATGCTGTGTATCAAGAAAAGCTTGTACGGAAAACATGGCGTCATAAAGAAAGGCCGGTTCTGCTTAACAACTGGGAAGGGACGTACTTTAATTTCACGGAGGAAAAGCTTCTTGCTATGGCATCCGTTGCAAAAGAGCTGGGCATAGAGCTTTTTGTACTCGATGACGGTTGGTTTGGGCAGCGCGATAGCGATGATTCCTCTTTAGGCGATTGGTTTGTGGATACCCGCAAACTTCCTTCCGGTATTGCAGGGCTGGCAAAGAAAATTACCGCTATGGGGCTGCAGTTCGGTTTGTGGATAGAGCCTGAGATGATAAGCAGAAAGAGCCGGCTTTTTGAGACGCATCCGGATTGGGCAGTAGGCGTGCCGGGGCGCTCCCGTACCGAACAGCGCAACCAATACGTGCTTGATATGTCGAGGCAGGAAATTGTTGATTATATGGTTACGGTTATTGCAAATCTTATCTCTTCTGCGCCTATCTCGTACATTAAGTGGGATATGAACCGCTCTATTACCGAGCCGTTTAGCATTGCCCTTCCGCCTGATCGTCAGGGTGAATTCTTTCACCGTTATATTCTTGGAGTTTATGAGCTTTACGATCGACTGACCACGCTGTTTCCGGACGTGCTTTTTGAATCGTGTGCCGGTGGCGGCGGCAGGTTTGATGCAGGTATGCTTGCCTTTGCGCCGCAAGCTTGGCTTTCTGATAATACCGATGCTCTGGAACGCTTGCGGATACAGTCTGTTGCAAGCTTGGTGTATCCGCAAAGCTCATGGGGTTCTCATGTTTCGGCTGTGCCGAATCACCAGACCGGACGCTCTACATCTCTTAACTTTCGGGCAATGGTGGCATTTTTCGGCAACCTTGGCTTTGAGCTGGACCCTACTACGCTTTCACCGGAAGAAAAGAAGCAGGTTGCAGCGTGTATTGAATTTTACAAAGCGCACCGCAAGACCTTTCAGTACGGACAATTTTTCCGTCTTAGCGTAGCGAATCCGTCTTTGTATGCGGCATGGCAAGTATCTTCAGAAGAAGAAACATTAGTCGGGTTTTACAAATTACTGGCGCAGGCAAACTGTCCGCCTGTCCGGCTGCGCCTAACTAATCTTAACGGATCGTATCTATACGATGTTTCGATTTGGGAACAAGGCGGCTTTGAAGCACAGGATAAAACTTTTAATTGCGGCTCACGCGGCGGCGACGAGCTTATGTCAGGAGGGCTTTTGCTTGATACTACCTCTGTTACAAAGCAAGGGGACTTTTTTGGAGAGATTTTCATCATTAAAAGATGAGCTATGCAGTCCGTCTTCAAAAAAAATAACATTAACTCTTTCCTTCTCTAATGTTTTTATGATAATCTTATTTTAACGAGAACAATTTTTATGGAATGGTTTCAAAGCTTACGCAATATATACGATTTTATTCGTCCGTTACTCGATATAGCGATATTGAGTTTTTTGTTATACGCAGTTTATGAGCTTTTGATCAAAACACAAGCCGTACAGATGCTCAAAGGAGCCGGTTACCTTGCTTTGCTTTACGGTGTTGCGGTTGTCTTACAGCTCAATACGCTTTTGTGGCTTCTGCAAACCATCGCTCCGGGCTTGGTTATGGGGATAGCGATTGTTTTTCAGCCGGAACTGCGTAAAATGATACTCAGGCTTGGTCAAAGTGAATGGTTTCGTTCCAGTAGTAAACCGCTGCCCGGTCATCTTGAAGCTGTGGTAAGCGCTGCGGAGGTTTTGTCGCGGGAACGCCGCGGTATGCTCATTGTCTTCCCCAGACGGGTTAATATTCAAAACGTCATTGATACCGGGACACGTATCAACGCCGATATTTCTACGAGTTTGCTGGTTGCCATATTTGAATTTGACGGCCCCTTGCACGATGGGGCAACGGTAGTACAAAACGGTAGGGTTGCAGCGGCAGGTTGTTTCCTCCCTCTTTCGGAGCAGCAGGATATTAAAAAGAGTTTCGGCACGCGTCATCGGGCGTCATTGGGTATGTCGGAGCAATCGGATGCGGTAGTTCTTATTGTTTCAGAAGAGACGGGAGCTATATCGGTGGCTTTTGACGGCAAGCTGTACTACGATCTTTCTTCTTCAGAGGCAACAAGAAAGCTTTACGATTTGATTGAGCAAGGTAAGAGGAAAACCTTAGAGCCGGACAATGTACAAAAATTTGCAAAGAAGCTGTAAGTATGCCCGCCAGCGGGCTTCAAAGCTTCGGTGTTGGTATCAAGGGCGGCGTACGGCTTTTTGCCTACAAGAGGCAAGCAGAGGCAGGCCCACCAGCGGGCTTCAAAGCTTCGGTGCTGGTATCAAGGATGGCGTACGGCTTTTTGCCTACAAGAGGCAGGCGGAGGCAGGCCAGCGGGCTTCAAAGCTTCGGTGTTGTATATAGCTGCGTGTGTGGATGTTCTAAAAACTAAAAATATGCTGTTAGAGGAGAATCTTGTGTTATGAACCTTAAAGATATAGATACGAAAGCTTTGCTAAACACAATTACAGAAAACTGGATAATTAAGGTGCTGTGTATTGCACTGGCAATACTACTCTTTATATTTCATCAGGTCGGCTCATTAGGAGAGCGCTTCTTCTCAGTGCCGCTCCTTGTTGAAACGCGTGAAGGGATGATTCCAGCCTCGACATATCCTCATATGGTGCGTGTCAGTCTACGCGGCGATACTACCAAAATCGGTATCCTAATTGAAGAAGACATTGAAGCTTACCTTGATCTTACTAAATACACGCAAGCAGGCTCTTACAAAGCGCAGGTGCAGATGCGAAAAAGAGGCAATGCAATCGGTCTTACCCCTTTGGAAATAAACGTAGAACCGATGACGGTAACCCTTGATTTGGATTACAACGTTAGCAAGACCGTACCCATCTCGGCAAACATACAGGGAGTTGTGAAAGAAGGCTATGAACTTGTGTCTTACAGCCTCAATCCTATGCAAGTACAAGTTTACGGCCCTTCAAGGCTGATAGGCAATTTGACAAGCCTTTCAACAGAAAATATAGATATTGAAGAACGCACCGAAGATTTCTCAGTCATGATCGCCGTTATGAACAAAGACCCTTTACTGGTCATTCGTGATGCTCATGTTGAATTCCGCTCTTCCATAAGAGAGATAGGCACTGTAGTAAACTTTGATATTCCCATTACCATCAGTCGCTTGGATAAAAGCTTTGTCGTTACAACTAATATCAATTCGGCAAAAGTAGAGTTTGAGGGAGCGAGAGAGGATTTGGAAAAATGGAAAGCGCCGCCTGAGTTTCTTATTGCCGACTGTACCGCTATTACCGCGCCGGGGACGTATACGGTTAGATTAAGTATTCCTAACCCTCCTCCACAGTTTGAACTGATTCATATAGAACCTTCAACGGTTACCATTGTGGTTCAAGGGTCGAAAGAAGCGGAAGCAGGAAGAGAAGGGGACTCAAGGTGATAATTGGTATTGGAGCAGACGTCGTTGCGGTCAGGCGTTTTGAACAGTGGCTCAACAGAGCTGGATTTCTTGAGCGTTTTTTCCATCCGGATGAGTTGGCGTATGCCCGCTCATGCGGCAAAGGTTTTTGCGAGTCGATAGCGGCTCGATTTGCGGCAAAAGAAGCTTTTGGGAAAGCCTTAGGCATAGGATTGGTGGGAATATGCTTGAAAGACATAGCGGTTATAAGCCGTTATGGAGACAGACCGGCTTTGGCTCTTTTTGGCAGCGCCCTAAGGAAAGCGGAACAAAATAATGTACGTTTTATACACCTTTCGCTTTCCCATGAAAAAGAGTATGCGCTGGCAATGGTAGTGCTGGAAGGCTAAGAGCCTGCCGGCGGGGTTCCCTTTTAAGTGGTGGTTGCTTGTAGGCAAAAAGCCGTAGGCCGTTTTGGATACCAGCGGCGAAACTTTGAAGCCCGCTGGCATGCCTCCGCCTGCCTCTTGTAGTCAAAAAGCCGTAGGCCGCCCTTGATACCAGCACCGAAACTTTGAAACCCGCTGGCGGGCCTGTGGGGATAATGAAACAGTGAAGAAAAGAGCTATTTTTATCGTCATCTTTTGTATTCTTACGCTATCCGGCTGCAATGCCTTAAAGGCAATCGCTGCGGTACTACAGCCTAAGAAACAACCTACTCTCAGTTACTACCTCTCAGGCAGCGAAGCCCAAAAAACTTCGCTACACGACTTGTTTACTCTCTTAGAGAAAGAAAAAGAACCCGGCCCCCTGCAATTCGCCATAGTACGGGAAATTTCCGCCGACTATATCCGGCAAAAAGAGTACGGAAGGCTTGTAAACTTTCTCCATTCTCGAGTAGCTGCGCAGCCTGAGGATCCGTATAATGCCTATTATCTATTGATGATAGCCTATAGTTGGACGGAGCAGGATGCTTATGCGGTTGCGGCGCTCTATTTTGACGCGATTCTCAAAAATTATCCGGATTTGATTGTTGCAGGGCAGTCTATTCATCAAGCCTGTCTTAACCAGCTTATCGGCCTTATCAAAAATCCGGAACATCTGGTTAAGTATTACCATCAACTCATTGAACGTTTCTCGAACAATATTGATTTGGGGCTTACTTATTTTATGCTTGCACAGGCTTATGAACAGATCGGTGAATGGAACAGCGCGGTCAAAACGTACGCACAGTACCTCTCCTTTACCGGCACTATTATTCCCGGCTTTCCTAATGCCGATCATTATGCTAAACAATTAGTAGATTTTAACAATTCTTCTAAAGATTGGACATTTGAAAATGTAACATCTTTGGTATCTGCTATTAAAACAGCCCTTGATTCCGGTAATGCTACCCGCCTTTGGCAGTATCGTGCAAAGGTTAATTTTTTTGCCCGTTCATGGGCGCAGGAAAATACCGACGATTCCGGTATGGCAGATTTTAACCTGACTGAATTTATGCGCGGCAGCCGGATTTCTTACAACAGCGCCCTTGATTCAGGCTCTAACGCCAGTGAAGTTTATTTACGCACCTGGGGGTGGGCGCAATATTCAGTCTGGTATTTGTGTTTTCGTAAAATTTATTTTCCGTCTGATCCTGAAATACATGGACGTTGGGAATGGTCAGGCGTATATTATGGAGAAAAATTTTGAACAAAATAGTATTGGTGTGTATCTTAATCGGCTTCCCACTCTATGCTCAGAGTGGTGATCAGTTTACCCGTCCTTTAAGGCAGATAAAAGAAGCTTTACCGGAACGTTTTCTTGAGTATCGAGCGCCGGCTGAACCGGTACTGTTTGCCATACCCGGCATAGAACAGGCGCTGACTCAAGATTATATTGCACAGTACCTAAACCCAAGATGGTCAGAGTGGCTTGTTACTATTATACAACGCGGCGAGCCGTACCTTGGTTTTATCCGTCAAGAGATTGAAAAACGCAATTTGCCGCCTGAGCTTTTGTACTTGCCGGTTATTGAATCAGAATATCGGATAAGCGCAAAGAGTAAATCAGGAGCGGTCGGGCTGTGGCAATTTATGCAGAATAGTATAGCGCCTTTCGATATGAAGGTAAGTGAATGGATTGATGAACGCATGGATTTTTGGAAGTCGACTATAGGAGCGCTTGATAAACTGCAAGACAATTACGAGTACTTTTCGGATTGGGCTTTGACTTTAGCTTCGTATAACGCCGGTATGGGCGGCATACAGAGGGTTTTGAGCCAGACTAAGTCGGCGGACTACTGGCTTCTTTCAGAGACCAGACAGTTTTCCACTGAAACTGTTCACTTTGTCCCCAAGCTGCTTGCGGTTTCCTATATTTTATCGCAGCCGCGCCGTTTTAACCTTGATTTTTTGTGGCCTACCTCAATAGACTGGGTGCGCCTCCCTGTAGAAAGGCAAGTCGATTTAAGCCTCGTGGCGGCTGCAGCCGGTATACCGACCGGCACGCTCAAGGATGCAAACTATGAATTGAAGTACAACGTTAGCCCGCCTGATAGCACCTACTATATAAAGGTAGACGCAGCGGATGCTCATGCGGTACGCGCCGCTTTGGAACAAAAAGATATTTCTCTGATCAAGTACTATTTTTATACGATAAAATCCGGCGATACTTTATTAGCTCTTGCCTTACACTACGGGGTCTCGGTAGATACTATTCTTGCCAGCAATCCGGGTACAAAAGAGCGCGCCCTAAAAATCGGCTCTCACCTTTTAATACCGGCGTATAAAGACATCGAGCCGTACCAAGATCAAGGTCAAAGTAAAGGTAAAATGGTAAACGTTGAAACAACCGATCTCGGCACTCACTTGGTGAGAAAGGGAGAAACGCTCTGGTCCCTCTCTCGCGCCTATAATACGAGTCCGGAAACTCTTGCTGCGATGAATGAAATGCGTTTGAATGATGTGCTCCGTGAAGGGAGAGTCATAAAAACGCCGGTAAAATAATTTGGATTTAACTTTGAGGAACACTATGTACAGAACGTTTATATTGTGTGCGCTTGTCGCCTTTTGCTTGCCTTTATACGCACAGACAATAACCACTATTTCCGCCACCGTTGAATGGGATAGTCAGAAAATTGATGCAATCGTATCTCTTAATCTCAAGAGTGCCGGTATTCGCCTTCCATCGGGAAGAGTTCAAGCCGAGCGTATCTTACACAGTGATTTTGAACATTTGATGTATTCGCTGCTCTTAACATTGCCGGTTGACTCGGCTACTACTATAGGCGACTTAATCATGCGCGGGGAATTTTCTTCCCACCAGCTTGAGGCGCTTGTGCAATCCGCACGCTCAATAGGACCGGTTTTGTCAACTGATATGAACAACTTGCAGGACCGGTATACTATTGACATGAATACCATCAACACCGCTCTTATCCGGCACACTACCGTCAGTAATATCCTGCGAATCCCTATGCCGGTGCCGGCGGAAGCCCATACCGGTATTATTATTATTGCAAATAATCCATTGCCGGTTCACGGCAGAAATATCACAACACATGCTGTACCGACAATTTTTCCAAAGATTTGGGATACTAATATGAATTTGATCTATGAACGAAACATCATGGATTCAGTCCGCGGGCAAAGCAGCTCGCAGGTTACCTACATTCCACCGGAACGTATATTCTACGATACGCCCTCTGGTATGGATGAAGATCTGTTGAATTTAGTAGGCCCAAATCCACTCCGCATTATGGCGCGCTTTCTCTTTGGTATACGCCCTACCGATCTGATAATAGATAGAGATGATGCACTGCGTATCATTGCTTCAGAAGCAAACCGGCAGCTTCTCCGAGAGGGTACAGTGGTTATCGTTCTTGATCCTTCAGTCTTGAAGGTTACGCTTCAGTAGTCTTTCTTTTTGGACCGTCATGGTGTTCAGTTTCTTCACGTTCATTCTCTTCTTCCTCTTCCTCTTCGAGAGAAGAGGAAGGTTTCTTTTTACTCTGCTTTTTCTCTTTCGCTTTTTTAGGCTTTACCTCTGCTTTGCGTCTTACTCGTAATTTTGCTACATAAGAAACAAGAAAAAAATACAAGAGCAGCACTACAGTTACGCTGATCAACTGCCATGAAGTAATGGTCTTAATAATAACGTCTTTTAATTGAGCAGGAAACATGATTTTTAGGATAAAGGGTAGAAGATCGGATTATCGGCTTTATACAACGGCCGATAGCCAACACTCAACCCTAATCGACCCCTTTCATAGATTAGAGCCCTTGCCCCTGCCTAAAGGGAAGGGCTGCTGGGGGCTTCCATAAGAGGCCCCCAACGATAGTGTTAATGTCTTAGATTATAAAATGCTTTCTTACCGGCGTACTTGGCGCTGCCTTCCAGTTCGTCTTCAATCCGCAGCAACTGGTTGTACTTGCAAATACGATCGGTTCTGCTCATGGAACCGGTCTTTATCTGACCTGTTTCAAGAGCGACAACAAGATCGGCTATAAAGCTGTCTTCGGTTTCGCCTGAGCGGTGTGAAACAACCGCCGTGTAACCGGCGCGCTTTGCCATTTCAACAGCCTCGTAGGTCTCCGTGAGCGTGCCTATCTGGTTTACCTTGATCAGAATACTGTTGCAAGAACCTTCGGCAATTCCACGAGCAAGGCGCTGGGTGTTGGTAACAAAGAAATCATCACCGACTATCTGTATTCTAGACCCAAGAGCAGTGGTCATCTTAACATAACCCTCCCAGTCGTTTTGATCCAAAGGATCCTCAATAGAGATGATGGGGTATTTGTTGATCCAGTCCGTGTAAAGCGCAATGAGATCATCAGCCGTAGAAAGTTTGTCGGGATTGGACTTCCAGAACTTGTAGCCTTTTCTGCCGCCTTCCTCAAAAAGCTCGGAGGAAGCGCAGTCTAAAGCAATGCCAAAGTCGTTTTTATCGGCTTTGTAACCGGCTTTTTCAATCGCTTTGACAATAAACTGCAAAGCCTCTTCATTGGCAATATCCGGAGCAAAGCCGCCTTCATCGCCGACCGCCGTGTTCTTTCCGGCATCTTTCAGGAGCTTTTTGAGCGTATGGAATACTTCCGCCGTCCAGCGGACTGCCTCATGAATTGAAGAGGCGCCGACCGGCATAATCATAAATTCCTGAAAATCTATCTTGTTATCCGAATGTTTGCCGCCATTGATGATATTTGCCATGGGTACCGGAAGAAGGTTTGAATGAAAAGTACCGAGGTATTTGTAAAGCGGTAGTCCTGTGGACTCTGCTGCCGCACGAGCGACTGCCATAGACACACCTAAGATAGCGTTGGCGCCGAGTTTATTTTTGTTTTCGGTGCCGTCAAGTTCTATCATCGTGCGGTCAATATCGACTTGTTCCGTAGCTTCAAGTCCCTCGATTTCTGGGGCAATTATTCCGTTGACGTTGTCAACCGCTTTAAGCACCCCTTTACCTAAATACCGGTTTTTATCGCCGTCGCGTAATTCAACCGCTTCATGTTCGCCTGTTGAAGCGCCTGAAGGAACCGCAGCCCTTCCTTTAGCTCCGTCATCAAGAACTACATCAACTTCAACAGTGGGATTTCCACGCGAATCCAAAATTTCACGTGCTTGCACATATTCAATGATAGCCATAAAAATTCCTCCAAAAGTAAAATTAAAGCGTTCAATCAAAGCCCTCTTTAGTATTAAGAGCGTTCTTGGCGGGACGCTTGGAAGGCGTCCGCGCCGCGCCGCTTTTTCTACATGAGCGCCTTGATAATACACTCTCTTCTATTGTCTATGGTTATTGCCGGTTCGTCAATACATGTCTTTGCAAATCGATGTATACTATTTTGTTCAAAGGCACGAGCGCGCCGCTTGAACAAGTCCTCCGCCCATCTTTCCGGCAGGCAATGGCAGCGTTTCTCAAAAAAAATTCAAAATTCATTGGAATCCCGCCGCTTTTTGTGATATACTCTTTATTAGCGGCTTTTGATAGGTCTTGAGGTCTTGCGCCGCATCTTAAAAAGAGGAGATAGAAATCTTGTATACGGTTAAGTTTTTGCCTGGGGGGGGGGGGGGGGGGGGGGCGGCGCGGGGGCGGCGCGGAGC